>JADDPV010000140.1 GCA_016781705.1 Rubrobacter sp. | reverse complement strand
TTGGCTAAACTGTAGGACGTGAAGTTCCTGGATCGTGCGCGGATAACCCTTATCCTGGGCGTGGAGCCGCCGCCGGATGTCGGGGGGGTCTCGGGGGCGACCTACGACTCGCGGTCGGTGGAGCCCGGCTTCGCCTTCGTCGCCGTCCCCGGCTTCAAGCGCGACGGCGCACAGTTCGTCCCGGACGCGCTCGGGCGCGGGGCCTCGCTCGTCGTCGCCGAACGCAAGATTCCCGGTGTCCCGATCGCCGTCGTCCCCGACGCCCGGGCGGCGCTCGCCGCGCTCGCCCGCGCGCTCAACGGCGACCCGTCGGGCCGCATGAAAGTCTACGGCGTCACCGGCACCAACGGCAAGACCACGACCTCCTACGCCCTGCACGGCATCCTCACCGGGGCTTACGGGGCCGGAAGATGCGGTCTGATGACGACGGCGGAGGTGATCTCGGGCACCGAGCGGCGCCCCGCCGTCCGCACGACCCCCGAAGCCCCCGACGTGCAGGCGACCCTGCGGGAGATGCTCGACGCGGGCGTGCGCCACGCCGTGATGGAGGTCTCCTCGCACGGGGTCGCCTTAAAGCGCGTCGCGGGCACGCGTTTTTCGGGCGCGCTCTTCACCAACCTCACCCGCGACCACCTCGACCTGCACGGCTCGATGGAGGAGTACTACCGTGCCAAGCGCGAGCTCTTTCGCTGGGTCCCGCAAGGATGCCCAAAGCTCGCCAACGCGGACGATGCATACGGGCGCAGGATCGCCGCCGAGGTGGACGGTGTGGCGACCTTCGGGACCGCCGAGGGCGCGGATTACCGGGTGGAAAGGATCCGGCCGGGCCGGGAGGGCACCGCGTTCTCGCTGCGTCATCCAGGAGGGACGTTGAAGGTCGAGAGCCCGCTGCTCGGCCCGTACAACGTCGAGAACGTCGCTGGGGCGGCGGCGCTCGCTCTGGCTTCCGGGGTGGGCGAGGAGATCGTCGGCCGGGCGGTGCGGGGGATAGGACAGGTCCCGGGCCGGTTCGAGCGGGTGGCGGTGTCCGAGGATCTGGGTTTCGAGGTTATCGTGGACTACGCGCACACCGACGTGGGGCTCGAGGCCGTGCTGAAGGTCGCCCGCAGGGTCGTGGACGCTTCGGGTGGGGGGCGTGTTCTCTGTGTGTTCGGGGCGGCGGGGGAGAGGGACGGGGCCAAGCGACCGTTGATGGGCCGGGTGGCGGCGCGGCTGGCGGAGTTCGCCGTAGTGACGACCGACGACGCGTATGGCGAGGATCCGGGTAAGATAGCCCGCGAGGTCGCGGCGGGGGCCGAAGGCGGGCCCGGCGTCTACGAGGTCGTCCTGGACCGGCGGGCGGCGATCCGGCGGGCGTTGTCCGAGGCGAACCCCGGTGACGTGGTCGTCGTGGCGGGCAAGGGCCACGAGAGGGTTCAGCATCTCCCCGAGGGCGACGTACCCTTTCACGACGCGACCGTCGTCCGGAAACTCCTCGCCGGAGGGTTGGAGAGGAAAGGCGGTTAGGGCGCTTGCAAGACGCGGCCAAAGCGGAGGTGTTGAGGCGTTTGAGGAGTGTCGAGGGGCACGTCCGGGGCGTGGCGAAGATGGTCGAGGGCGGCGACGTTACATACGCCGACATCGTGCAGCAGACGAACGCGATCTTTTCGGCCATCCGGCGCGTGAACGCGGTCCTCTTGAAGGACTTCGTCGAGGAGCGCGCCGGTGAGGACGGCGCTTCCGAGGAGCTGGTCAAGGACCTCGTGAAGGCGATAGACCGGGTGGTGAAGTAGGAGTTGCAACCGAAGGTTCGGGAACCGAACGTAACTCCCACTCCGGAAGTAGTGGGGACGGCGCCGCGGTGAGCCACCCGCGCGGCCGCCTGCGCCCGGAGGTGTTGCTCGTCGTTTTGGTCCTGGCCGTCCCACTACTGGTGGGTGGCGCGGGCGTCGCCTCCCTGCTCCTCTTGCGAGCGGGCTACGGTGTGCTCGTGTGGGGCCTCTTGCCTCTTCTCGGGCTGCTCCTCTCGGCCGGCGTCCTCGGCGGCGTCCTGGGCCGGGCCGCCCGCGGTGCGCCGCCGAAAGACCCCGACCCGTCCGCGCCCCGGCGAGATCCGAAACGCGGGGACGGATGATGTATAGTCCCGACCCTGTGGAGGGCGGAGGGCACACGGTGCACCGTAGCGCGGAAAACCGGGCGGGTATAGAGCGCCTGGAGGAGCGGCTCGCGGAGCTGGAGGGGCTCGCGGAGGCGCTCGAAGGCGTGCCCGACGAGAAGGTCGTAGGCGTGCTCGAGCGGGCGGTGGCGCTCCTCGCCGAGGTCAACGACCGTCTGGAGACCGGACTCGAATCGTCCGAGAAAGAGGCGCGCGAGCTGGGCGAGCTGCTGGACCGGGTGGACTTCGGGCCGCTCGACGAAGCGCTGGAACGCGCGCAGCGCCCGCCGGAAGCCCCGGACGAAGCCCCCCCGAGCGGAGGTCCCGGTGGTGGCTGACGCCGGGGCGAACGCCGCCGGAGACGACCTGCTGGCCGCGCGGGTGAGGGAGGCGGCGCTCCTCGAGGGCGACTTCGTGCTCTCCAGCGGCAAGAGGAGCCGGTTCTACGTGGACAAGTACCTCTTCTCGACGGAGCCCGGCCTCTTGTGGGACCTGGCACGCGCCCTCGCCGGGAGGCTGCCGGGGGGCGTGGGGAAGCTCGCCGGGGTCGAGCTGGGGGCCGTGCCGCTCGTCGCGGCGGTCTCGCTCGCGACAGGCCTGCCCTACGTCATCGTCCGTAAGGACGCCAAGGGTTACGGGACCGGCAAAGGCATCGAGGGACGTCCTCTGGAGGTGGGAGAGAGAGTCGTTCTCGTCGAGGACGTGGTCACCACCGGGGCGCAGGTCTTGCGGGCGGCGGGCGTCCTGGAGGAGGCTGGGGCCGGGGTCGCGGGGATCGTCGCCGTGCTCGACAGGAGGAGGGAAAAAGAGGGAAGTTTGGGGGGATACGCCTTCGAGGCGTTGCTTAAGATGGAAGATATGGGGGTAAGCGTGGGGGATTGAGGCGCATCTTGGCCTTTGGTATATTCCCCGGAACGTTTAGGGGGTAGGGAGAGAGAGCGGGAACAGAGGAGGTAACGCGAGCAGATGAACAAGACGGACTTGATCCAGGAGATAGCCGACAGGGCGAACCAGTCCAGGAGCGACGCGCAGAAATTCTTCGAGGCGTTCACCCAGGTAGTAGAGTCGGCGCTGAAGAAGGATGACCAGGTCCAGATCACCGGCTTCGGCAAGTTCTATGTCCAGAAACGCGAGGCCCGAGAGGGCATCAACCCCCAGACCAAAGAGAAGATGAACATCGCCGCCTCCAAGGTGCCGAAGTTTACCGCCGGCAACGCCCTCAAAGACGCCATCAAGTAGCCCAATAGAGCACCTTTCGGAGCCGAGGGTCCGCGCCCGCGGCTTTTTCGCGCCCGCGTTCGCGTCCCGCCCCGAAAGCCACGGCTGATGGACGCGCTGGTCTTCTCCGCGCGCCGCAAGGGGAGCGCCACCGTCGTCGGCCTCGACCCGGATCCACGCCACCTGCCGCCTGAGATCCGCGAGCGTGGGCTGGCGGAGGCGGAAGCCGTACGGGAGTTCTGTCTCGGGGTATTGGAGGCGACCGCGCCGGAGGCGGCGGCGGTCAAGCTACAGGCGGCGTACTTCGAGCGGCTGGGGCCGGAGGGGGCGGCCCTCTACGCGGAGCTCTTGGGAGCAGCGCGCGACCTTGACCTCCCGACTATAGCCGACGTTAAGCGTGGGGACATAGGCCCCGTGGCCGCAGCCTACGCCGAGGCGCACCTCTCGGTCTACGGCGCCACGAGCGTCACGGTCAACCCGTACATGGGGGCCGACGCGGTCGCGCCGTTCCTCGACGAGGCGCGGCGCCTGCGAAACGGCGGGGGCGCGTTTGTCCTCGTCGCTACCTCGAACCCCTCGGCGCCCCTTCTTCAGGATGCCTCCGAGCCGCCGCTCTACGAGACGGTTGCCCGGCTGGTGGCCGGCCTCGGTCGGCCGGGGGAGTCCGGCTACGCGGACGCGGGCGCCGTGGTGGGCGCGACCCGGCCGGAGTTGGGGAGAAAGGTGCGCGGGCTCTTGCCGGAGACGCTCTTTCTCACGCCGGGCTACGGGGCCCAGAGGGGCGACGCGATGGGGGTCAGGGCGCTCCTCGACGCCAAAGGAGCGGGTGTGTTGGTCAACAGCAGCCGCGGCATCCTGCGCGCCTTCGAGCAGGCCGGAGCCGCGCGGGCCGGTTACAAGGACGCCGCCCGCGACGCGGCGCGTCGGATGCGCGCGGAGTTGGCGGCGGCCGGCGTGAGGGGCGCTCCTTCGCGGGGCGGTTAGGAGAGCTCGTGGATCACGGCGAAGACCGTGAGGGCGATGACCGCCAAGGTGACTACCACGCCTATGCTGCGCACTATGGCCTCTTTCATCTCGCTCCCTCTTCTTCTTCTCCGCCGGCAGCCCGTGCGCGGCGTATCTTTGCCAAATGCCTTCGCTAAGTACCCTTGTCGTCGTCGAGGATCCGGGCCAGCTCGTCTTCGAGTTGCTCCTCGTTCGCCGCGTAGAAGCCGTTCTGTACGAGTTGTATCGTGCCGTCCTCGATCAGGAACAGCCTCGGCACCCTTTTGACGTTGTACCGTGAGGTCAATACCCCGGAGCCGTCCCGCAGCACGGCGTACGGGGCCTCCCCTTCGCCGTCGGGGACGCTGTCCAGGTACACAGCGGCGAAACGGACGCCCTCGTCCTCGTACTCTCGAGTCAGCCGGACGAGCTCCGGTCGGGCTTGAGCGGTGTCCTTGTTTAGCGTGTTCCAGAACGTCAGCACGTACACGCCCCTATCAGAAAGCTCGAAGCTGCCGCTCCCGTCCGCCTCCTGCGTCTCGAAGAGGGGTGCCCTCTCGCCCCGGTTTGGGGAGGGCTGGGGCAGGGTGAGGGTTCCCGTGCCGGTCTGCTCTCCACCGGCCAAGCGGTAGCCTACCGCCACCGCGAGGATGAGGCAGACGACGACGACCAGACGCTTCACAGAGTTCGCCGGCGGCTTGGGGTGGAGGACAGGGTACGCACGACGGCCCAATTGTATCGCCCCGCGAGCGCCTTTACCGTGGAGCCCGAGGCGCCCTCCTACAGCGGGGTTCGCGAAGGTGGAGCCATCGTACCGGGAGAGCTTTTGTCGGTGGGCGAAATCCATCCCGGGATAATCCTGAAACCTCAAGCCCGGCTTGCGAAAGGGTCGATCCGTCCCTCCGCGCGGGGGAAGGTGTGGTATACAGCAGGCGGGATCTTCGGGTAGCGAAACCCTAGCGTGACCCCAGGGGAAAGGGGAGGTGCGAGATGATCCTGACCGTCACCCTCAACGCCGCCGTCGCCCGGACGCTGGTCGTCCCGAACCTGGCGGTCGGCCACCGACACCGTTCCCTCGAGGGGACTTCGCTCGCCGGCGGCAAGGGCATCAACGTAGCCCGGGCCCTGCGCTCTCTGGGCGTTCCCGTACTCGCGACGGGCCTGGTCGGCGGGCGCAACGGCGACGCCATCCGCGACGGGCTCTCCCAGTCAGCCATCCCCTTCGACCTCGTCGAGACCAAGAGCCCGTCCAGGACCTCGACGGCCATCATAGACCCGACCAACGGGACGCAGACCGAGATCAATGAGAAGGGTTGCTCCGTCTCCTCGGAGGAGGCCAGCGAGTTCCTCCGCCGCCTGGAGTTCCTGATGGAGTACGCGACGGCGGTCGTGTTCGCCGGAAGCCTGCCGTCCAACTTCGACGAGAGCTTCCTCGCCGCTCCGCTTCGCCGGGCTCGCGAACAGGGCCTCTACACCGTCGTGGATGCGCCGCCGACGGTCCTCAAGGCAGCCCTGAAGGCGAACCCCTCGCTCGTGAGCCCGAACCAGCACGAGGCCGAGGGCGCGGCGGGCTTCGACTTCATCGAGCGGGAGGACTTCTCGCGGGGGCTCACGCGCCTCGTCGAGCTCGGGGCGGAGCGGGCGTGCGTCACGTCGCCGCAGGGGCACTCCTACCTGATGGACGAAAAGGAGGACGTGATCGTCGCCCGGGCACCGCAGATAGAGGCCCTCTCGACTATCGGGAGTGGCGACGCCTATCTCGCTGGCCTCCTCGCTGGCCTCCTTCACCGCGACCTCCCGCCGGTCGAGGCGGTGCGCCTCGCGGCCGGCTGCGCCGCCGCCAACGCAGAAACTCTGGGTGCCGGCGTCTTCGACGCCAGACGGGCCGAGGAGCTCTCCGGTGAGGTCCGCGTCGAGACCCTCGCCCCGAGCGGGCTGGGAGCCCGCTCGTCGTGAGTCGAGAGTAGTGAGGCGGGGTCGTATTTGCTCGACTCTCGATGCGAAGCGCAAAAGCCGGGTGCTAGAATGGCTCTGTCGGAAGATGTGAAACGATTCGCTGGAGGTGCTTTTCATGGCGGTCGCCGAGGTCACGGACGCCACGTTCGAGGGCGAGGTTCTGAGGTCGGAGAAGCCGGTCATAGTGGACTTTTGGGCGCCGTGGTGCGTCCCGTGTCGCAGGATATCCCCGATCCTCGACGAGATGAGCGAGAACCGAGAAGACGTGCGCTTCGTGAAGCTCAACGTGGACGATAACCCCCAAACCGCGATGAGCTACAGGATAACGAGCATCCCCACCATCGCCCGCTTCGAAGGCGGCGAGCCCGTGCGGCAGGCCGTCGGCGCCCTGCCGAAGAACCAGCTCGCCTCGCAGCTCGGGCTGTAAGCAGGGGTCCAGACGGGTGTGGCCCGCGATCGGGATTCGCGATTGCGTCTCGTAACCCGGCCGGTTACAATCGCTGGCGCAAAGCTACCGGAAGCCCCCTAGCAGGATCGGGGTTGCCGGACGGACGTGGATCGGAAGAGGAGGTAGCTTTATGAAGTTCAAGCCGCTAGGTGAGAGGGCGTTGGTGAGGGTCGTCGAACGCGAGGAGAAGACCGCGTCGGGGATCGTGTTGCCCGATACCGCCAAGGAGAGGCCGCAGACGGCCGAGGTCGTGGCGGTCGGCGAGTTCGAGAACGGCAAGAAGGTCAACCAGGGCGACGTCGTCGTGTTCGCCAAGTACTCGGGGACGGAGATAACGCTGGAAGGCGAGGACTACATGATCCTCGACGCCGACGACATCCTCGGGGTGGTCGAGGACTGATCGCCCCGGACTCGGGGACGTTTTAGTCTCACCCTTCGTGGCCCTTTAGCGGGCCTCCGGGCGCCGGGCATTCCGATCAGGGGAACGCCCGGCGCCCCGGCTTTTGGCCTACCACGGCCGCGGAGCGTCCCCCTCCGACTCATGAGACAGGCAAGAGATCCTCGAAACGCCGCCGGGCCGCGCGGGGAGCGGTCCTAGCTAGTGCGCGCGCTGCGTCAGGGAGACCGTGGCCGGGAGGTCGTGGACCTGCAGACGCGCCTGCTCTCTTTGGGCTACGATCTCGGCAATCGGGGGATAGACGGCGTTTTCGGGCCGGTGACTGGGCTGGCGGTGAGGGCGTTCCAGCAGAGCATGGGCATCCTGGCCGACGGTCTGGTTGGCCCTATCACGTGGCGCGAGCTCGTTGAGGCCGGCTACAGGCCGGGTGATCGCCTGATCTACCTGCGACAGCCGCCTTTTAGGGGCGCAGACGTCTCGGAGTTGCAGCGGATGCTCAACGATCTGGGCTTCGACCCCGGCGCGGTGAATGGTCTCTTCGACGGGCGCACGGCCCGCGCCGTGGAGGACTTCCAGCGCAACGCCGGTCTCAACGTGGACAGGGCGGTGGACGATGGGGTCTTCAAAGTGCTCAAGACCTACGCCGCCCAGACCTTGGGAACCCACCAGATGCCGGACAAGGAGGGCGGCTACTTCCCGGAGGACCTCTTCGACGGTACGATCGTCGTGGACGCGGCGCGCGGCGGCCCAAAGGATAGGGGGTACGTCTGTCCGGGAGGGAGGCTCGCGGAGGCGGACCTCAACCTCGCGGTAGCGTTGGAGCTCGCCCAGATCCTGCCGGCTCGCGAGGTGCTCCTGACGCGTGGCGACGACGAGGAGGTCTCGGCGACGGATCGGGCGTTCCTGGCGAACTCCGCGGGGGCGAAGATGGTTCTCTCCGTGCGCCACGCTCACCACAAGGCGCCCGCCGCGCACGGGACGGCCTCGTTCTTCTTCGAGCGTCTGGGCTACCGCTCGCACCGGGGTAGCTTGGCTGCCGCCTTCGTGCAAAAGGGCGTGAGCCGGGCTCTGGAGACGGTGGACATCGGGGAGCTTGGCCGCTCCTACGACATCCTGCGCGAGACGAACATCCCGGCCGTGATGATCGAGCCGCTCTACCTGACGAACCCCGAAGACCGCGCCCTCGCCTCCGACCCTTACTATCCGGCCGTCGTCGCCGAGGCCGTCGCGGGCTCTTTGGAGCTCTACGCTGGCCGCGACGCCGCATTTATCGCGCAGAGCGGATAACCCTGGAGGGATGATGCGCGTCTACTCTGACCTCGCCCTCGCCCGCCACGTCAACGTCAACGCGCCGGTGGAGGCCCCGGACAGGCTCGCCGCCGCCCTGGAGGGGGCGGAGCGCGCCCGGGACGCGGGTGCGGAGCTGAAGCTCCAATCCCCGGAGCCGGCGTCGCGTGCCGCCCTGGAATCTGTACACGAGGCGCGCTACCTGGATGGTTTGCGGACGCTCTCCAGGTCGGGCGGTGGCTACCTGAACCCTGACACGGCTGCGAACGAGTACTCCTGGGAGGTCGCCGCCCTCGCGAGCGGCGTGGCCGTCGCCGCGGTCGAGAGTGCCTTTATGGAAAACACGGCGTCCTTCGCGCTCGTCCGGCCGCCGGGGCACCACGCGGGGGCGAACTACGCGATGGGGTTCTGCCTCCTCAACCACGCGGCGGTCGCGGCGGCTCGAGCGCGGGCTCTGGGGGCGCGCCGCGTCGCGGTCTTGGACTGGGACGTACACCACGGCAACGGGACCCAGGACGTCTTCTACCGGCGCGCCGACGTACTCTACCTCTCGGTCCACCGGAGCCCTTTCTATCCCGGCACGGGCTCGCTGCGCGAACCGGGCGAGGGGGAGGGGCGTGGCTTCACGGCCAACGTCCCGCTCCCGGCGCGCTCGGGCGAGGACCATTACGCCGCGGCCTTTGCCGGGGTGCTCTTGCCCGTCCTGCGGGAGTACGCGCCGGATCTCGTCATCGTCTCCGCCGGCTACGATGCCCACCGCGCGGACCCTCTGGGCGGCATGGACCTCGGAAGCGGCTCCTTCGGGCGGATGGCCGCCGCCGTGAGCGTCCTGACCCGCGAGCTGGGCTGCGCGCCGCCGGTTCTGGTCCTGGAGGGCGGCTACGACCTCGACGCCCTGGCGGAGAGCGTGGAGGCCACCATCCTGGGCCTCGACGGCGAGGCGCCGCGCTGGGAGCATCATCCGGAGAACGCCCCGAGGCCCGTCCGGGACGCGCGGTCGGCCCTGGCGCCGCACTGGGAGGGCCTGCGGTAGACCGCGTCTCTACTTGGTGGAGGGCGTCCTTTCCGCTATAATGTGCGCCGCAGTCGGGACGTAGCGCAGCCTGGTAGCGCGCCTCGTTCGGGACGAGGAGGTCGGAGGTTCAAATCCTCTCGTCCCGACTCTCTAACGGTCGGCTTTCAGCCATTAGCCTCCTATCGTTCGTGGCGACACCCTCGCCGCAATACCGAGCCGCTCTCCAACCGGTGCCGGCGATTCCCGATGGTCGGGTGCCGCCCGCATGCTCTTGCTAACTGCTGATAGCTGACGGCTACTCGATGCCGAGACCGAAGCGTTCGGCGGGGTTCAGGAGCTCGGTCGTGGTCGTCTGTTCGAGGCGGACGTTGCCGTTGGCGTAGAGGTTGCCGTCGCCGAGCCTCAAGGACGTGGAGTCGAAGCGGGTGATACGCTCCGTGCGCGTATAGCCCATCTTCGAGTCGTAGTCGCCCTCGAAGATGAGGTCCAGATCCCCCCGGCCGGAGACCCCGGCGTGCTCGAACGAGCGCGGGGCGACGCCGAGCCCGTGGCCTTCTACGGTCCCCGCGCCTGACCCCGGTTCGGTCCCCGGGTCTACGTCTGCGAGGGTGTAGATCGCCCTGGCCGGCTGGTCGCCTAAAGGTGGGAAGGGGATGGGGACATTACCATTCCAGGTGTCGTCCGCCCGCGTTTCCTCGCCGGGGAGCGGCGGGAAGAGGCCCTCGACGAGCGCGGGGACGCTCATGAGGGGGATTTGCACCTCCAGCAGCTCCCGGTCACCCTCCACCTGAGTCACCTGCCCCTCGGGACTAAACGTAAGGCGCGCCCTCTTGCCGGCCAGAGGCCCGAGGCCGAGCGCCGCGGGCTCGCCGTTCGCGCCCTCGACGCTCGCGGCGAGGTAGAGGACCTCGACCTCGACGGTGGCGGCGGAGACGGGGACGGCCTCAAAGGCGGCTGTTAGCGTCGTTCTGCCTTCCAGGTCGGAGACGGACCCGTAGAACGAGGCCTCGGAGGTTGCGCTCACCTGGTAGACGGCCGGGGCGTCGGTGGACCGCTGCAGGTCGAGCGCCGGGGGCGGGCCGCCGCAAGAGAAAGGGGCGAGGAGCGCGAGGAAGAGCAGGGCCAGGAAGCCCGGCGCGCCGCCCGACCGGTGCACCCGACGAGCAGGCTTGTTCGACCCTGGACCTTCATCAGGGTGTCCTCGTCGGGATAGGAACGTCGCGAAGGCTACGGGTAAGCCTCCCGTGAGCCTGGCTCGCGGCGCATGCCACCAAGATCCGAGGAGAAGCCGGTAGAGGTGTCGCGGTAGGATTGGGAAGAGCTCAATGGACTCGATGTGTAACAGTTGGATCCGGCGCGCGAAGAGCAGCAGCGCGAGGCCAATCAACAGGAGAATCGTACTCGGGACGAGCCGCGTACCGTTCACCGGCGGCCTGCCGGTGACGATGGAGAGCCCCGGTGGGTCCCAACCATGTAGCGGCTTTGTACCAAAACTCCGACGGGGCGCCAAGAGTTGTAGTTGTGAGAGAAGTAACCCTCAACGCCTTGCGTGCCGAACTCGCGTTTGGCGCAAAGCCCCATATGGCCTGAATAAGGTCCGGGCTCACAACCCGACCTCTTCAGCCTCTTGCACGAGCTCGCCCCAGTCCTCGTAGAGGCCTTCGAGGACGCCCTTGAGCTGGCGGTGCTCGGTGACGACCTTGCGGGAGCGTTCGCCGTCGGCATAGAGGGAGGAGTTGGCGAGCTCTTTTTCGAGGCGGGCGACGCGGCGCTCGGTCGCGTCGATCTCACCCTCCACCGCCACGAGCCGCGTCGCGACGACGTTCTGGCGGCGATCCAGGCCCGGCCTCACCCGGCGGCGGGGCTGCCTTGTCCGCCCGCCGCCCTCCTTAGCGTCGAGGCGGCGGTGGGCGCGATAGTAGTCGTAGCCGCCGAGGTAGTCGGTGAGCTTCTTACCCTCGAGCTCGACGACGCGGGTGGCGAGCTTGCGCAGGAAGTAGCGGTCGTGGGAGATGAAGAAGAGCGTGCCCCGGTAGCCGAGCAGGGCCTCCTCCAGCGCCTCGCGGGCGGGGATATCCAGGTTGTTCGTCGGCTCGTCGAGGAGGAGCAGGTTCGCGCCGCTGACCACGATCTCGGCCAGGCTCAGCCTGTTTTTCTCGCCCCCGGAGAGGGCGGAGACTTTTTTGAAGACGTCGTCGCCGCTGAAGAGGAACGCGCCGAGCAGGTCGCGGGCCTCGGCCGCTTCGAGGCCGGTCGCGGTCATGGCCTCCTCCAGCACGGTCTTGCCCCCGTCCAGGCGAGCGAGCTGCTGGTCCTGGTAGGCGGGCGTGACGTTGTTGCCGAGCCGGACGCGCCCCCCTTGCGGCCGGAGTTCCCCGGTCGCGAGGCGCATGACGGTGCTCTTGCCGGTCCCGTTCGGCCCCAGGAGGGCGACCCGCTCTCCGCGCTCGACCACCAGCCCCAGCTCTTCGAGGAGCGGCTCGTCCGCGTCCTCGTGACGGTAGCGGACGCTCTCCATCTCCAGGACTACCCGGCCGGCGCGCGCGGTCTCCGCCGACAGGTCCACGCGCACGTTCTTCTGGCCGCTCTTGGGGCCTTCGACTTTGCCCATGCGGTCGAGGAGCCTCTGCTTGCTCTTGGCCTGCTTCGCCTTCGTCGCCTTCGCCCGGTTCTTTTCGATAAAGCGCTCGAGCTGCTCGCGGCGCTCGGCGTTGGCCTTGGCCTTGCGGGCGAGCTGCTCGTCGCGGGCCTTCTTCTCGGCAGCATATTTGGTGTAGTTGCCCGGATAGCGCGTGAGCTTGCCTCCGTCGAGCTCCAGGATGGAGCCGGCCACGGCGTCCAGGAAGTAGCGGTCGTGCGAGACGACCAGGACGGCGGACTTGGCATTCTTGACGAAGCTCTCCAGCCACTCGATCGCCTTGAGGTCCAGGTGGTTCGTCGGCTCGTCCAGGAGCACGAGGTCGGGCTCGGAGAGGAGGAGTTTCGCCAGGGCCACGCGGCTCTGCTCGCCGCCCGAGAAGGAGCCCACGGGCCGCTTCCAGTCCGCGGGTTCGAAGCCCAAAGACGAGAGCGTCGAGGCGGCCTTCGCGCGGTACTCGTAGCCGCCGTCGCGGTCGAACTCGGCCTGCAGGCGGCCGTAGCGTTCCAGGAGGCGGGGGGAAGGGTCTCCCGAGATGCGCGATTCGAGGTCTTCGAGCTCCTTTTCCCGCTGGATCAGGGCTTCGAACGCCGAGACGATCTCCTCCTCCACGCTGCGCTCGCCGCCGACAAATAACTCCTGCGAGGTCATCCCGATCTTCGCGTCTGCGACCCGCTCCACCGTCCCGCCGTCCGGCTCCGAACCGCCGGCGAGGACGTTCAGGAGCGTCGTCTTGCCGGCGCCGTTGCGACCGACCAGGCCGATCTTCTCGCCCGTCTCCACGGACAGGCTCGCGCCGGAGAGGACCTTCAGGTCCCCCCCGTGGTACTTGACCAGGTCCCTTGCTATAAGAACTTTCATATCGATGAAGTTTTCAGTTTAGTAAAGCTCACCACTTCTCCGCTCAACTCGAACGAGCCGTCGGCTTCGAGATACGCCTTCATGCCGATCATTCTATACACCCGGTGGCGTTCTTCCGATTCGAGCGTGTCAATCGCTTCGGGCATGAGACCGGCATAGCTCTCCAGCAAGCTATCTCTGTCGCGCTCCAGGCGCTACGTAGGTGCTGCAAGGCACGCAAATCACGCTCCGAGATCTTGTGGGTTTCTTCGAGGGTGGATTGGTCGAGTTCACAGCTCCTCGAAGTTTATCAATCTGCAGGAGGCCTGGGAGGTCTCGGAGGCCTATCGGGTTGGCGGCATCCCAAGCGCAGCCCTCGTTCAGTCCGACGGGAAGGTCGGAAGCCCGATGATCGGCGGGGTTGAGGCATAACAGCACTCCTGGCGCACGCGGTGGGGGAGCGTGCCCACCTATCAATGATGCACCCCCACCTTCAAGGAGAGCCGTGCCCAAACTGCGGCAAGGCCCATGCCGCCGCCCCCAAAGTCCTGGCAGCCAAGGAGGTTGGCGAACCAGCCCTCGAGATAAGGGGCCGAACCTCCAAGGGGAGACCGTGAAGCTAGAAGATTCCAGGGGCGAGGAGACTATAGTGCTTGCGTGAAACTCTGGGTGCGGCTTCTGCCAGCAGATGATCCCCGACCTAAAGGAGTTGGGAGGAGAACCCGCCGAAGGGTGACCCAAGGCTCCTTTAGTCTCCGCAGGAGCGGAGGAGGCCAGCAGCCACATGCGCACAAGCTCCCCGGCGGCCTTGAACCAGAACTTCGCCGCCGGACGGGCCTTCGACGCTATCAGTACGCCCTCTGCGATGCTGGTGGACTCCGAGGGCACGGTGGCTTCGGAGCTTGCCGTCGGGGCCCCGGCTGTCCTGAGACTGGCGGGAGCAAGCCGAGCGGAGCCGTAATGTTCACCGAACCTCGCGGAATGTTTAGTATCCGTTGTCGGACCAATCCAGGCACCCTGTCCACCGGGCGTTCTCCTGAGAAGCGGTGGGTATGGTCCTCGTGGAAGAGGTGCCCGACCGGCAACCGCAGGCTCGCATCCCGAAGGTCGGGGCGCGAAGGGTTGGGCAAACTGCCTCGTCGAGGTGCTGCGCGCTGCGAATCCTGACCCTCGGAGGCAAGGAGGGGCGACATAGGGCGAGGCGGGCCGGCATCCTGAACCGGCATAGGACAAATGTCCTATATGCAAGTCCCCCTTTGCCGGATAGCTGGTCATGTAGGAACCGTGAGCTACAGAAAGGAGAAGAACGATGGCTCAGCAGGCAAGTTTTGGGATGCAGTCCGGCACACCAGCGCAGGTGGAGGTGGTAGGTCAGAGGGTCCTTGCCACCCTGGTGGACGCGGCCGTGCTGGGCGTCGCGGCGCTG
>JADDPV010000019.1 GCA_016781705.1 Rubrobacter sp. | reverse complement strand
CGTACCCACCGCCTCGGGTCGGGATCCTGACTCTCTAGGCCAAACCCTCGTCCGTCAGGATCATCACGTCCGTCGCCTTGACCAGGGCGGTGACCCGGCTGCCGACCTCGAGGCCGAGTTCCTCGGCGCTCTCGGTGGTTATGAGGGCGACCATGTGGTTGTCGCCGACCTGGAGCGAGACCTTCGTGGCGGCTTCGCCCTTGACGAGCTCGGTTATGGTGCCGGGGAGGCGGTTACGGGTGCTCAGCTTCATCTCTCATCTCCCTTTCCGTAGTGGTCGCCAATATACCGAGTTGCAGCGCGAGCCGCGCCCGGTGATCCTTCAAGTCTAAACCCGTGAGCTCCTGCACGCGCGCCAGGCGGTACGGGAGGCTGTTACGGTGCAGGTAGAGCCGGTCGGCCGCCTCGCTCGCGTTGGCGTTGGCGGCGAAGAAGACCCGCAGGGTGCGGATGAGGTCGCTGCTGTGCTTGCGGTCGTAGGCTTCGATGCGTTCGACGAGCTCCCGAAACGGCTGCAGCTCCGCCGAGTGCGCCAACCTTTCGAACATCAGATCCAGATCCAAACATCCCCTCCATCAGCATAGTGCGAAGCCTACCCGACCGCGCAAGGATTCTACAGCCCCACCGAAGGTCCCGATGCTCGGAACCCACGCGAAGAGACCGGGGACGCGACGGGCCCGACCCCTCCTCCAGTAAGCCCGACCCGATGCATGTAGATGCGTAGCTGCGTTTGACGGGCCGCGGTGTCATCAGACGGGCCGTCGGAGAGTGTCCCTGTCCTAAAGGATCACTCCTTTATGGGTTCGCCCTCGGGCACTTCCTCCGGCCCCGAACCATTCCATATCCCCTGTCCAAGTTCGACCGGCGAAGTGCACAAAGAAAACCACCTGTGCTACACTGCCCGCACTTCCGAGAGAGGAAAAGGGGACGAAAACGCTGTACTTAAGGGGAAAAGTCGGCGCATGTAATCTCGTTGACGGTGTCCGGGGGTTGGCTGAGAGAACGTGAAGTTTCGGCGGCTTGCACAGGGGCGGTTGTCGCTTCGGGGCTCGCGAGGGAAAGGAGAGAGGGTTGCGTAGGATCCAGATGACGGTAGACGGGCGCGCCCACGTGGCGGAGGTGGAGCCGAGGCTCTTGTTGCTCCACCACCTCAGGGAGAACCTGGGCATAGGGGGCGTGCATGCGGGGTGCAACACCACCAGTTGCGGGGCCTGCACGGTCCACCTCGACGGGGAGTCCGTCAAGTCTTGCACGGTGTTGGCGGTCCAGGCCGACGGGCACGAGGTCACGACCGTCCGGGGCATCATGGACAACGGGCTCTGGCACCCGATGCAGCAGGCCTTCCACGAGGCGCACGGGCTGCAGTGCGGGTACTGCACGCCTGGCATGATCATGGCCTCCATCAGCCTGCTCAAGGAGAAGCCGAACGCGACGGAGCAGGAGATCCGGGAGGGCCTGGAAGGCAACCTCTGCCGGTGCACGGGCTACGAGAACATCGTGAAGGCCGTCCAGCTCGTCCAGCAGCACTCCAACGGCCAAGCCCAACCGGCGTCCTAGGGGAGGAGCGCAAGTGACCGAAGCACCGGAGAAGTTCGTCGGGGGCGGCGTACCGCGCAAGGAGGACCCTGCCCTGGTAACGGGGCGGGCCAACTGGACCGACAACATCAAGCTGCCCGGGATGCTCCACGCTACCCTGCTGAGGAGCCCCTACGCCCACGCCAGGATCACCAGCATCGATACCTCGGTGGCCAAAGAGCAGCCCGGCGTGGTCGCCGTCTTCACCGGCGACGACCTGGCCGAAGAGTACGACAAGAACCCGCAGGCCAACCCCGCGGCCGTCACCGGCTACGACCTCTCTTTGGAGGAGCGGAGCAACGGCGGGGCCAGCGTCACCGAGACTGGCGACAACACGGGCGGGGAGACGGTAGACGAGAAGACGCGCACGTTCGTCGCCTGGATCGTCACCGAGGACCTGAAGGTCCCGAACCACTGGCCCATCGCCCGCGGCGAGGTCAACTTCGCCGGGGACATCGTCGCCGTGGTAGTGGCGACCGACCGCTACAAGGCGCAGGACGCCCTCGAGTTTATAGACGTGGAGTACGAGCCGATGGACGTGGTCACGGACCTCGAGGAGGCGGTGGCGAGCGGCTCGCCGCTCGTGCACGAGAACTTAGGGTCCAACGAAGCGTACACCTGGAACCTGGACACCGGAGACATAGAGGACGCCTTCTCGAACGCCGCCCTAACGGTCAAGGAGCGCTACATCCAGCAGCGCCTCATCCCGAACGCGATCGAGACGCGGGGCATCGTCGCGAACCCCGACCCCATAAACGGCGGGTACACGCTCTACTCCTCCACGCAGGTGCCCCACATCCTCAAGGCCGTGCTCTCGGCCTACTGCGGCATACCGGAGCAGCGCTTGAGGATCGTGGCGCCGGACGTTGGCGGGGGTTTTGGCTCCAAGTTGAACGCGTACTCCGAGGAGGTCATCGGGCTCGTCCTGGCTCGCAAGCTCGGGGTGCCGATCAAGTGGATCGAGGACCGCTCGGAGAATTATCTTGCGACCATCCACGGTCGCGGCCAGGTCCAGGACATCGAGGTGGCCGCGGACTCTGAGGGCAGGATCCAGGGCATGAGGGTGAAGCTTCTGGCCGACATGGGCGCCTACCTCCAGGTCAACACCCCCGGCATCCCGCTCCTTGGCGCGTTCATGTACCCAGGCGTCTATACCTTCCCCGCCTACTCCTTCGAGTGCACGGGCGTCTTCACCAACAAGACCCCGACCGACGCCTACCGCGGGGCCGGGCGCCCCGAGGCTGCCTTCGCCATCGAGCGCATCATGGACGCCCTGGCGCGCGAGACCGGGCTCGACCCGGCGGAGGTGCGCCGGCGCAACTTCTACGAGCCGTTCGACGAGCCGACGACGACGCCGGCCGGCATCCAGTACGACTCGGGCAACTACCAGATGACGCTGGACCGGGTGCTCGAGCTCGCCGACTACGAGGGTTTGCGCGCCGAGCAGCAGCGCCGGCGCGAGTCTGGCGACCCCGTGCAGCTCGGCATCGGGTTCTCGACCTACACCGAGATCTGCGGCCTCGCCCCCTCGCAGGTGCTCGCGGCCTTAGGCGCCGGCGGCGCCGGCTGGGAGATGGCCAAGGTCCAGATGCTCGCCTCGGGCAAGGTCGAGGTCATCACCGGCACCACGCCCCACGGTCAGGGACACGTAACCTCTTGGTCCCAGATCGCCGCAGACGCCCTCGGCGTGGACGTTGATGACGTCGAGGTCTTGCACGGCGACACGGCCATCGCCCCTTACGGCCGCGACACCTACGGCTCAAGGAGCCTCCCCGTCGGCGGGGTCGCCGTCCACCTGGCGGCCCAGAAAGTGGTGGACAAGGCCAAAAAGATAGCGGCGCACATGCTCGAGGCCGCGGAGGGCGACATCGAGTTCGAGGGCGGTACGTTCAGCGTCGTCGGCTCCCCCGACCAGAACGTCACGATGCAGCGGGTGGCGGGGGCGGCCTACCTCGCGGACAACCTGCCGGAAGGCATGGAGCCTGTGCTCTCGGAGGAGTACTTCTTCGACCCGCCGAACTTCACCTTCCCGTTCGGGGCGCACATCTGCGTGACCGAGGTCGACACGGAGACCGGGTTCGTCAAGATCCGGGACTACTTCGGCGTGGACGACTGCGGACCGGTCATCAACCCGACCATCGTGGACGGGCAGCTGCACGGCGGCATCGCCCAGGGTGTGGCCCAGGCCCTCTACGAGGAGGCCGTCTACGACGAGGACGGCAACCTCACCACGGGATCTATGGTCGACTACCTGATCCCCGGCGCCCCCGAGCTCCCCAACTACACCCTGGAGCGGACCGTGACTCCCTCGCCCTCGAACGCTCTTGGCGTCAAGGGTGTGGGCGAGGCCGGGACCATCGGCGCCCCACCGGCGGTCATCAACTCCATTGTGGACGCGCTCTCGCCCTACGGCATAACCCACATAGACATGCCGGCCTCGCCTTGGAAGGTGTGGCAGGCGATCCAGGACTCCCAGGGCCGCGACCCCGGCACGCGCGACGCCGACCGCTCCGGGCGCCCGTCACAGGCGACGGACAGCGCCACCTCGATGGACCCCGAAGCGGGAAGCACCAACCCCGACGCACCGACTGGAGGTGACCGCACGTGATCCCCCTCGCTTTCGACTACGAGGTCGCCGAATCGGTAGACCACGCCATAGAGCTTCTGGGCCAGCACGGCGAGGAGGCCAAGCTCCTCGCCGGCGGCCACAGCCTGCTCCCCATCATGAAGCTCAGGCTCGCCGCCCCGACGGTCCTCATCGACCTCGGGCGCCTCTCCGACCTGAGCTACGTGCGCGACGAGGGCGACCACCTCGCCATCGGCGCCATGACCCGCCAGTGCGACCTGGAGCGTGACCAGACCCTGCAGGAGCAGTGTGGCCTCGTCGCTTACACGGCCTCGCTCGTCGGCGACCCTTCGGTCAGGCACCGCGGGACCATCGGCGGCTCCGTAAGCCACGGCGATGCGGCCTCCGACCTGCCCTCGGCCCTGCTCGCCCTCGACGCGACCTTCACCGTGAGGGGGTCTAACGGCGAGCGGACCGTGGCGGCCGGGGACTTTTTCCAGGACTACCTCCAGACGGTCCTCGAGCCGGACGAGGTCTTGACGGAGATCCGGGTCCCGAAGCTGAACGGCGCCGGCTGGTCCTACAAGAAGTTCAACCGGCGCGCCCAGGACTGGGCCGTGGTCGGGGTCGCCGCCGTCGTCGAGCGGTCGAACGGCTCCATCAGCTCGGCCCGCATCGGGCTGACCAACATGGGCTCGACCCCCTTGCGGGCGACCGCCGCCGAGAGCGCGCTCGCGGGCGCGGACCCCTCCTCGGTGGCCGAGGCTACGGGCTCGGCCGACGAGGGCACGAGCCCCTCCTCTGATATAGCGGCCTCCGCCGAGTACCGCCGCCACCTGGCGCGCGTCTTGAGCCGGCGGGCCGTCGAGGAGGCCCTCTCCCGTTGAGCGAAGGAGCGCGCGACGGACGCCGGGGGGCCCTGCCCCCCGGCGTTTCTCATTTCCGCGAGCTCGGCGGGCGGCTGCGGGAGGAAGATTACCTTGCGGACGAGGGGCTCGCGACCGCCATCTTCCTCGCCCTCAAGCTCGGGAGGCCCCTCTTTCTAGAAGGCGAGGCCGGGGTCGGCAAGACCGAGGTCGCCAAGGTGCTCTCGCGCATCCTCGAGACGCCCCTGATCCGGCTCCAGTGCTACGAGGGCATAGACGTCTACCAGGCCGTCTACGAGTGGGACTACGCCCGCCAGCTCCTCCACATCAGGGCCGCGGAAGCCTTCGGCGGCGAGGACCGCGAGCGCGTCGAGCGCGACCTCTACGACCGCGAGTTTCTGGTGAGCCGGCCCTTGCTCCAGGCCCTGGAGCACCGCGGCCCGATGCCGCCGGTTTTGCTCATAGACGAGGTCGACCGCTCGGACGACGAGTTCGAGGCTTTCCTGCTCGAGATACTCTCGGACTTCGCGGTGACCATCCCCGAGCTCGGGACGGTGAGGGCCGAGAGGCCGCCGGTCGCCATCCTGACCTCGAACAGGACGCGCGAGGTGCACGACGCCCTCAAGCGCCGCTGCCTCTACCACTACATCGAGCACCCGAGCTTCGAGCGGGAGGTCGAGATCCTGCGCCTCAGGGTCCCGGACGCCGAGGAGAGCCTCGCCCGACAGGTCGCCGCGGCCACCGAGAGGATGCGCGCCATGGACCTCTACAAACCCCCAGGCGTCGCCGAGACCCTCGACTGGACCGAGGCCCTCGTGGCCCTTGGCACCAAAGAGCTCGACGAGAAGATCGTGGAGGCCACGCTCGGCTCGGTTCTCAAGTACCGCGAGGACCAGCAGCGGGCGGCCAACGCCGGCCTCGCCAGCCTCGTCGGAGGGGTAGGCGGAGCGGCCGGCGGCTAGCGAGATGGCCGGCAACGAAGCACCCCCCCAGGCGCCAAAGATGTTGGATGCGGCGGTGGCATTCGGGCGCGTCCTGAGGGGTGCTGGGCTGCGCGCCGGGACGGACCGGCTCGTGGAGTTCGCCCGCGCGATGGACGAGCTCGACGCCTCGCACCGCGACGACGTGTACTGGGCCGGGCGGCTTACCCTCGTCTCCCGGCCCGAGGACCTCGAGGTCTACGACCGCGCCTTCGAGCTGTTCTGGGAGGCGGGCGGGGGCGCGAAGCCGCGCCCGAAGCCGAAGGTCCGGTTCTCTAAACCGCAGCCCGAGAGCTCCGTCATGCCGCCGAAGAAGACCGTCGAGAGAGACGAAGGCGGCGAGGACGCCGTCAAGCTCCGCTACAGCCCCGTCGAGGTTCTGCGGCGCAAGGACTTCGCGCTCTACTCCCAGGAGGAGTTCGCCGAGCTGCAGCGCCTGCTCGCCGACCTGAGGCTCTCCGGGGCGCTCAGGCGCAGCCGGCGCCTGGAGCCGGCGCCGCGCGGCCGCCACGACCCGCGCCGCACCCTTCGCGGCGCGATGCGCACCGGCGGGGAGGCCGTCAGGCACCGCTTTCGCAGGACCAGGGTGCAGCCGCGGCGGGTAGTGTTGCTTTGCGACGTATCAGGCTCGATGGCCCCTTACAGCCGGGCGCTTTTGCGGTTCATGCACGCGAGCGTGGCGGGGTCCCCGGGGGCGCGCCTCGAGGCGTTCTCCATCGGGACCAGGCTAACCCGGCTCACGAGAGAGTTGGCGACCCGAGACCCGGATAGGGCGCTCAGGCAGACCGCGGGGGCGGCCAGGGACATCTCGGGCGGCACGCGGCTCGGGGACGCCATCAAGGAGTTCGTGGACCGCTGGGGCCAGCGCGGCATGGCGCGCGGGGCCGTAGTCGTGATCTTCTCCGACGGTTGGGACAGGGGCGATGTCGGGGTCCTCGCCGAGCAGATGCAGCGCATAGCCAGGCTCGCCTACAGGGTCATCTGGGTCAACCCCCTCAAGAGCGCCCCCGGCTACAAGCCGCTCGCCGCCGGCATGGCCGCGGCGCTGCCGCACGTCGACGTCTTCCTCTCAGGCCACAACTTCGACTCCCTCGAAGAGCTCGCCCGCGCCGTCGCCGCCGCCACGGAGCGCGACAGATAAAATGAAAGGCATCAGGCTACAGGCATCAGCAAAGACCTGAAAACCTAAAAAGAGGAGGTACGACTTGAACCCTGTAATTGATAAGGTCGCGAGTTGGCGGGAGGAGGGCAAGCGGGCTGCCCTCGCCACGGTCGTGAAGGTCGAGAGATCCGGGCCCTTGGGTCCTGGGACCTCGATGGCTGTCTCCGAGGACGGGCAGGTGATGGGGTCCGTAAGCGGCGGGTGCGTGGAGCCCGCGGTCTACGAGGAGGCGATGAGCGCCATGGAGAGTGGGGAGCCAAAGCTCCTCTCCTACGGCATCTCGGACGACGAGGCCTTCGGGGTGGGGTTGACGTGCGGTGGGATCATCCACATCTTCGTCGAGCCCGTGGACTGGTAGCGGTGGCGGATCTTCTCTCCCGCTGGCACGCGGCCCTGGCAGAGCAGTCGCCGGTCGCGGTAGCCACAGTCATCGAGGGACCGGAAGGTGCCTTTGGCGGCAAGATCCTGGTCTCCCCCGGAGACCACACCGGCACCGCCGGCAACGACGACCTCGACCGGGCCATAGTCGAGGCGGCGCGGGGTCTGCTCGAGGGTGGTCGCACCGAGACCGTTCACTTCGGCCCGCGCGGCCAGCGCCGGATGGAGGACGTGGCAGTCTTCGTCCAGTCCTTCGCCCCGCCGCCCAAGATGTACGTCTTCGGGGCTATAGACTTCGCGGGCGCCGTGGCGCGCATCGGCAAGTTCCTGGGCTACCGGGTCATCGTCTGCGACGCCCGCGCCGTCTTCGCCACCCGCGAGCGCTTCCCCTCGGCCGACGAGGTAGTCGTCGCCTGGCCCGACGATTTCCTCAAGACCGCCGAGGTCGACGCCCGCAGCGTGATCTGCGTCCTCACCCACGACCCGAAGTTCGACGTGCCGGTCCTCAAAGAGGCGCTGAATACCCCTGCCGGCTACATCGGGGCGATGGGGAGCCGCAGGACCCACGACAACCGCACGGCGCGCCTCAGGGAGGAGGGCGTAACAGACGAGCAGCTCGCCCGCGTCAGCAGCCCCATCGGTCTCGACGTCGGGGCGCGCACGCCGGAGGAGACGGCCGTCGCGATAGCTGCCGAGATCATCGCGCTCAGGACCGGGCATTCCGGCGGGCGCCTCGCCGAGCGCTCGGGCCCGATCCACGCCTCGGGGCCCCAAGAGACCGCCTCCAACCCCTTCACCGAGGGCCGCGACCCCGCGCGGGCGGTATGAACGCATAGTGCGTTTTGTTATACTGCCGGGCGTATACTCGTCCCGGATCTGAGGAGGCAGGGACGAGTACCTCGCGCGAGTCTTAGGGAAAGGAGACGGCGTTGCAGGTACCCGCGCAGTTCGACTACGAGGTTGCCGCCTCGGTCGAGGAGGCCATAGAGCTTCTGCGGCGACACGGGCCTGAGGCCCGTATTCTGGCAGGCGGGCACAGCCTGATCCCCATGATGAAGCTGCGGTTGGCCTTCCCCGAGGTGCTCATAGACATCCACGAGCTGGACGGCGAGCTCCGCTACGTCCGGGAGGATGACGGGGTGCTGAGGGTCGGGGCTCTCGCCCGCCACCGGGATCTTCTGGAGTCCCCGGTGGTCCAGGGGCGTTACACGTTGCTCGCGGACGCCGAGAAGTTCATCGCCGACCCTCTGGTGCGGAACATGGGCACGGTCGGCGGCTCCTTCGCCCACGCGGACCCCTCGGAGGACCTCCCGGCGGCGTTCGTGGCGCTGGGAGCCGAGGTCGTGGTGCGCGGACCGGGCGGAGAGCGGACCATCGCCGTCGAGGACTTGGCCCTGGGTCCTTTCGAGACGGCCCTCGATCCGGACGAGATCCTCACGGAGGCCCGGGTCCCGAGGGCTCCCCAGGGGAGCTCCTACTTCAAGGTGGAGCGGCGGGCCGGCGACTACGCCTCGGCGGCTCTTGGGGTCGCGCTGTGGATGAGCGGGGACGAGATAGAGGACGCGCGCGTCGGGATGTGCGGCGTGGGTTCCACCACGCTCAGGGCCAAGGAGGCCGAGGAGGTACTTAAGGGACAGGAGCCGGACGAGGGGCTCTACAAGAGGGCCGCCGAGAAGGCCGCGCAGGAGTGCGACCCGCCGGATGATGCCAGGGGCACGCCGGAGTACAAGCGGGACCTGGTGCGGGTGCTGGTCGTGCGGGCCATGGAGCAGGCCGTGGGACGCGCCCGCGGCGCCGAGGACCGAACGGCCGACGGTAGATAGGGGAGCGCCATGAGAATACAGGTAAACGTAAACGGCGAGCCGCGGGAGGCCGACGTGGAGCCGCGCCTCCTGCTCGTCCACTTCGTCCGGGACACCTTGGGTCTCACCGGGACCCACTGGGGGTGCGACACCTCCAACTGCGGGGCGTGCACGGTTCACCTCGACGGCGAGCCCGTCAAGTCCTGCACCGTGCTCGCCGTCAGGGCCAACGGGCACGACGTGACCACGATCGAGGGCGTCTCCAGCGGCGCTGACCTCAGCCTCTTGCAGCAGGGCTTCCGCGAGGAGCACGGCCTCCAGTGCGGGTTCTGCACGCCGGGCATGATCATGACGGCGACCGCGCTGCTCGAGCGCACGCCGCGGCCGTCGGAGGACGAGATCCGGGAGGCCATCTCAGGCAACCTGTGCCGGTGCACGGGCTACCAGTACATCATCAAGTCGATCGAGTGGGCCGCCAAACACAACGCGCCCACCCGGGTGGAGGTGATGCCGTAATGGCCGTCGAGACCAGGCAGGGACACACCTTCGGCGACCGGATGCCCCGCAAGGAGGACGGGCGCTTTATCCGCGGCAGGGGCAAGTACGTCGACGATCTGCAGTTGCCAGGGATGCTCCACTCGGCGATCCTCCGGAGCCCTTTCGCCCACGCCAGGATAAACGGCATCGACGTCTCCGCGGCCCTGGAGCACCCGAAGGTCCGTGCCGTCATCACCGGGAAGGACCTGGAGGAGCAGGGCCTCGCCTGGATGCCCACCATCGCCGGCGACACCCAGGCCGTCCTCGCCACCGACAAGGTGCGCTTCCAGGGGCAGGAGGTCGCCTTCGTCGTCGCCGACGACCGGTACTCGGCCCAGGACGCGCTGGAGTTGATCGAGGTGGACTACGAGCCGCTCCCGGTCATCGTCGAGACGCCGAGGGCCCTCGATCCGGAAGCTCCGGTCATCCGGGACGACAAGGCCGAACAGACGAACAACGTCATCTTCGAGTGGGACCACGGCGACAAAGAGGCGACGGAGCGCGCCTTCCGAGAGGCCGACGTCACCGTGAAGCAGGAGATGATCTACCCCCGCGTCCACCCGGCGCCGATGGAGACGTGCGGCGCCGTCGCGGACTACGACGTTGGCACGGGGAAGATGACGCTCTGGGTGACCTCCCAGGCGCCGCACGCCCACCGGACGCTCGCGGCCATAGTCACGGGCCTCGCAGAGCAACAGATCCGGGTTATCTCCCCCGACATCGGCGGCGGGTTCGGGAACAAGGTCCCCATCTACCCCGGCTACGTGTGCGTGGCCGTCGCCTCGCTGGTGCTCGGCCGGCCCGTCAAGTGGATGGAGTCGCGCGCGGAGAACCTGATGAGCACCAGCTTCGCCCGGGACTACCACATGGTCGGCGAGATCGCGGCGACGAAGGACGGGAACATCCTCGGCGTTCGCGTAGACGTTCTCTCCGACCACGGCGCCTTCAACGCCCACGCGCAACCCGGCGACATCTGGCCCATGGGCTTCTTCGCCATCTTCCCCAGCTGCTACGACGCCCCGGCCGCCTACGCCGAGGCCACGGGCGTCTACTCGAACAAGGCGCCGGGCGGGATCGCCTACCGCTGTTCGTTCCGGGTCACCGAGGCCATCTACCTCATGGAGCGCACCATGGACGTCCTGGCCGACGAGCTCGGCATGGACCCGGTCGAGCTGCGCCGCAAGAACCTCATCCCCGCGGAGAAGCAGCCATACGAGTCGGTCATGGGCTGGACCTACGACGGCGGCGACTACCACGCCGCTTTAGATGAGGCGCTCAGGATCGCCGACTACCCGGCGCTTCTGGAGGAGCAGAGAGAGGCCCGCGAGCAGGGCAGGATCATGGGCATCGGCGTCTCGACTTTCACGGAGATCGTGGGCGCTGGGCCCAAGAAGAAGTGCCACATAGCGGGCCTCGAGATGTTCGACAGCGCCGAGCTCCGGATGCACCCGACGGGGAAGGCCGTACTCAAGATCGGGGTTCAGAGCCAGGGTCAGGGGCACGAGACCACCTTCGCCCAGATCGTCGCCGGGGAGCTCGGGATCCCCGCCGAGGACGTAGAGGTCCACCACGGAGACACGGATCACACCCCGTACGGCCTCGGCACCTACGGCAGCCGGAGCACCCCGGTAGGCGGAGCGGCCGCGGCCGTCGTCTCCCGCAAGGTCCGGGAGAAGGCGAAGAAGATAGCGGCCCACCTGCTCGAGGCCGCCGAAGGCGACCTGGAGTGGGAGAACGGCGGCTTCCAGGTCAAAGGCTCCCCGAACCAGCGCAAGGAGATGGCCGAGATCGCGTTCGCGGCGTACACCAACACGCCGCCCGACGAAGAGGCGGGGCTCGAGGGCGTGGCCTACTACGATCCGCCCGAGATGACCTACCCGTTCGGCGCGTACGTCTGCGTCGTGGAGATAGACAAAGGCACAGGTCAGGTAGAGGTGAAGCGCTTTATCGCGGTGGACGACTGCGGCGTCCGGATAAACCCGATGATCGTGGAGGGCCAGATCCACGGGGGCCTGGCACAGGGTATAGGCACCGCGCTTATGGAGGTCATCCAGTTCGACGAGGAGGGCAACCACCTCAACAGCAACTTCATGGATTACCTCATCCCCACCTCGATGGAGGTCCCCAAGGTGTGGGAGACGGGCGAGACGGTCACGCCCTCCACCCACCACCCACTCGGTGCGCGTGGCGTCGCCGAGTCGCCGACGGTCGGCTCGCCCGCCGCGGTCGTCAACGCCGTGGTGGACGCTCTCTCGCCCTACGGGGTGCGGCACGTAGACATGCCGCTGACACCGAGCAAGGTCTGGGGCGTCCTCCGCGAGAACGGGGTGGAACCCTTCTAGATGGACCGTCCCGCTTCCAACTCCCTTGCCCGCCGCGCCGAGTCGCTGCGGCGGGCAGGCGAGCTCGCGCAGGCGGAGCGCCCCTTCGCCGTCGTAACGGTCGTCCGCACCGAGCCATCCACCTCGGCCCGCACGGGCAACCGGGCCATCGTCTTCCCGGACGGAGAGGTGGAAGGATGGGTCGGCGGCGGGTGCATACAGCCCACCGCCCGGCGGGAAGCGCTCGCCGCCCTCGAAGAGGGTGAGCCCCGACTGGTGAGGATCACACCGGACACGGCGGTGTCCCAGCACAACGTCTTCATCGCCCGGATGACCTGCGCCAGCGAGGGCACGGCGGACCTCTACGTCGAGCCGTTCCTGCCTCGCCCCACCCTCGCCGCCGCGGGCGACTCGCCGCTCGCCGCCACGCTGGCCGCCGTAGGGCCGCCTCTGGGCTTCAGGTTCCTCGCCGTAGAAGATGCGACGAGGCTTAATTCCGAGGCGATCCCCCATCCACGCGACACCTGGCTCGTCGTCGCCACCTTCGGGGAGTTCGACGAGGACGCGGTCGAGGCCGGGCTGCGGCTGAACCTCCCCTACGTCGGGCTCGTCGCCAGCGAACGGCGGGCCGCGAGCGTGCTCTCGGAGCTGCGGTCCCGAGGCTGGGACGAGGAGGCGCTAGGGGTGGTGAGCTCGCCGGCGGGTCTCCCGATAGGCGCGAGCGGGCAGGAGGAGATTTCGCTCTCCGTCATGGCGGAGATCGTCTCTTCGAGGGCGAAGCTTCGGCCCGGCCTCCGAGAAGGGTCCTCAACCCGGCCCGCCGCTCGACCGGAGGAGGCCACCGACCCGGTCTGCGGCATGACCGTCGAGGTCGCGGGTGCCCGGCACACCGTCGAGCATGGCGGCCGGGACTACTACTTCTGCTGCCCTGGGTGTAAGCGCGAGTTCGAAGCGGAGCCCGAGAAGTACGCGTCCCCGATCTCCGCCTGATGGGTAGTATCGTCGGGATCGTGCTCGGCGCCGGGCGCTCCAGCCGGTTCGGCACCCCCAAGCAACTCCTGCCCTTCGGCGACACCACGATGCTCGGACAGGTCGTTCGCAACGCCGACGCCTCTGGCCTCGACAGGGTGGTCGTGGTCCTGGGCCGCGCGTCGAGAGAGCTGCGCGCCTCGGTGGACTTCGGGCGGGCTGTGGTGGTGGAGAACACGGCCTACGGCACGGGTTGCGCCTCGTCGCTGCTCGCCGGGATGGACGCGGTGGGGGAAGACTGCGAGGCCCTGATGCTGCTCCTGGGCGACCAGCCGGGCGTGAGAGTGGAGTTCATAGACTCGGTGCTCTCCGGATGGCGCCCGTCGCGACCGTGGGCCTGCGTGACGTCTTACGGCGGCGAGTTGGGGCACCCTTTCGTCTTCGCCCGGGAGGCTTTCGAGGAGTTGCGGGGTCTGCACGGGGACAAAGCGGTGTGGAAGCTCATCGAGGCGTACCCGCAGCGGGTCCACCGGGTGGAGATCGAAGCTCCGTTGCCGCCGGATGTGGATACCCAGGAGGATTACGAGCTGGCCCTCGACCACTGGCGCAGGGGTGCCTGAGGCGCGCGGAGGGGTCTCCGCCATCCTCCTCGCCGCCGGGTCGGGCAGCCGGTTCGGCGGCGGGAAGCTCCTCGCGCCGTACCAGGGGCGGGCTCTGATCGAGGCCTCCCTCGCTAACCTCGCGGAGGCCCCGGTGAGCGAGACTGTAGTGGTCGTCGGGGAGGACGCCGGGAGGCTGCGGCCCCTCTGCGAACCTTACGGTGTGCGCATCGTGGAGAACCCGAACTGGGAGCGGGGCCAGTCCACCTCGGTGCGGGCCGGGCTCCTGGCTCTCGGACCAAGGGTTCGGGCGGCGGTCGTCGCTCTCGCCGACCAGCCGCTCGTGGGACCGGGGGCCGTCGAGCGTCTGGTGTCGGCGTTCGAGGGGGGGGCGGAGGTGGCGGTAGCGACCTACGGCGGGAAGCGGCGCAACCCGGTGCTGTTCTCCCGGGCGGTGTGGCCGCTGCTGGAAGCGGAGCTCGCCGGGGACGAGGGGGCACGGGCCGTGTTGCGGCGGCACCCGGATTTGGTCGTGGAGGTCCCCTGCGACGGCGTGGGAAACCCTGCGGACGTGGACACCGCGCAGGACCTGCGTCACCTGGAGCGTGTGCACGAGGGGGAGCACCGCTTTAAGATAGGGTAAGAAGGACGGCACGGAAGATCGAGGCGCACTCCTGCGCTCGAAGGAGGAGGCAAGATGAAGATAAACAACGAGTTCACGGTGAGCGCGCCGATAGGGCAGGCGTGGGAGGCCATGCTCGACCTGGAGAGGATAGCACCCTGCCTT
>JADDPV010000257.1 GCA_016781705.1 Rubrobacter sp. | reverse complement strand
CTTCCTGCGGCGCGGCTTGTTGCGCTTCCTGCGGCGCGGCTTGCGGGGGAGGTTCGGGGGCCGGAGGTGGTCCCGAGCTGACGTTTACGGTCACCGTGACGGCGTAGGGGTCGGTCGGGGTGTTGGCCGCCGGGATCGTCGAGACCACGGTGCCCGCCGGCAGGTTGCTCCGGACCTCCACGACCTCGGAGGCGAACAGTGCGTTCCACAGCGTCGTCTGGGCCGTCTCCGCCGTCTGTCCGCGCACGTCGGGGATGGGGAAGAGGTCCGGGAGATCCGGGCCGGTGCTGACGGTGACGCTTACGCTGCTCCCACGCCTCAGTTCGGTACCCGAGACGGGCTGTTGGTCGACGATCTGGCCCGCCGGTACGCTCTCGCTCGGGGCCTCCGCCTGCGCGCCGAGCTCGAGGCCAACGTCTGCGAGGATCGCCGCGGCCTGCTCGGGGGCCTGGCCGGCCAGCTCCGGCACCTCCGCCTCAGCGGGGCCGGACCCGACCGTGATCCCGACGTCGGAGCCGACCTCGGCGGTCTCGCCCTTGCCGCCGGCCGGGTCCTGGGAGACGACACGCCCGTCGTCCTGAGTGGAGCTCTCGCTCACCTCGACCTCGACGTCGAAGCCCGCCTCGTCGAGGATGTCCCGAGCTTCTTCCTCGGGCCTGCCCTCCACGTTCGGCAGGTCCGTCACCTGAACGCTGCTGAGGTCCACGGTGATGGTGCTCCCCCGGGCTGCTTCCTCCCCGGGGGCCGGGTCCTGCTCGACGACGGCCCCCACGACCTCCCTGCTCTCTCGCCGGGCGCCGGGTACCACCTTGAACTCATCGGCGATGGCCTGCGCCTCTTCTATGGAGCGCGCGTTCTCCAGGCTCGGGACGGGGATCTGCTGGACGGCGTTCCCCCCAACCTGGCTGTACGCGATGCCGCCGACCGCGGTGAGGAGCAGGAGAAGTAGCAGGACGGGAACGAACCAACGACGCCGGCGGCGCCCGTAATCCTCCCGGCCCGGGGGCGGCATTGCGGTGGTGCGCTGCGAGGAGCCCGTCGTGTTCGTCCCGTGGATCATCATGCGGGTCGTGTCGTTCGAGGGCGACAAACCCTCCAGCACTCGCTCCAGGTCCTCGATAAGCTCCCCCGCGTCGGCGTAGCGGTCGTTGGGGGACTTGGCGAGCAGGCGGCAGGTGATGGCGTTTATGCCATCGGGGATGGTGGGGTTGAGGATTTTGGGCGGGGCGAGGTAGCCGTTTACGTGCTTCATGGCGATCCCGATCGGCGTCTCGGCGTCGTACGGGAGCGTCCCGGTCAGCATCTCGTAGAGGACCACCCCGAGGGAGTACAGATCGCTCCGCGGTCCGACCGGCTCGCCCATCGCCTGCTCGGGGGAGATGTAGTGGGCGGTGCCGAGGATGAAGCCCGTCTTGGTCATCGTGCTCGAAGACGCGGCGCGCGCGATCCCGAAGTCACCGACCTTGACGTCGCCCGAGGAGGTGACGAGGACGTTGTGGGGCTTTATGTCGCGGTGGACGACGCCCTTGGCATGGGCGGCCTGCAACGCCTCGGCGATCTGGAGCGCCACGGCCGCTGCCGTTTCCGGTGGGAGGGCGCCTCGTTCGAGGATCCTGTCCTTCAGGGTGCCACCGGGCAGGTACTCCATGGCGATGTAGTACGTGTCGCTCGCGTCCTCGCCGCGGTCGTAGATCGAGACGATGTTCGGGTGCGAGAGGGCGGCGGCGCTTTGCGCCTCACGCTTGAAGCGCTCCACGAACTCCTCGTCGTCGGCGTAACGGCCGCTCATCACCTTGAGCGCCACGTCCCGGTCCAGGACGTCGTCGTGCGCGAGGTAAACCTCCGCCATCCCGCCGCTGCCGAGCGGCCTGCCGATACGGTACCGATTGTCTACAAGCTGTTCCAAGTCAGGGCATTATAGCGGTAGCTCGATCGTCATCAGCCCGGCCCCTCGTCTTGTGGCCGCGGCACGGGCTGTAGGGGCTGCTGCTGGGACGCAGGCGGCTGCCCGGGTTGGGATTGCTGCTGTTGCTGGGGTGCCGCGTTTCGGAACGGCGCGAAGGGGTCTACGGGCGCGCCGGGCTGGTCGGGCGCCGACGGCTGGGCAGGCCTTTGGGCCGGGTCCAGGACTTCGCCGGGCCCGCCTCCGGGGACCCCGGCCGGCAGGTTGGGCTGCGTGGAGGGGGGCGCAGGGGCGGGGCGGTCCAGGTAGGCCCTCATGAGGTTGCCCGCGATGGTGAGGGCAGGGGTCTCGGCGGCGCCGTCCTCGCCGATGACGCCGCCGTTCTCGACCACGACGGCGACCGCTATCTCGGGGTCGTCGGCGGGGGCGAAGGAGATAAACCAGGAGTGGGGCTCGCCTTGCGGGTTCTCGGCGGTACCGGTCTTGCCGGCGACCTTCGTGCCCTGGATCTGCGCGGCGACCAACTCACCCTCCTCGACGACCCCTTGCATCATCTCGTTGAGCGTCCGGGCCGTCCCCTCGGGGAGCGCCTCGTTAAGCGGACGGGGCGTGGGCCGATCCAGGATGATCCCGTCCGAGGAGCGAACCTCGCGCACGAGCCGGGGCTGCATCATGTCCCCGTCGTTGGCTATCGCCGACGCCACGAGCCCCATCTCGAAGACGTTCGAGACCACGCGGTCCTGTCCGAAGGAGATCGGGGCGGTGTTCCCCTCGGCCCATTCTTCCGGCGGGAGCCCGAGGTCGCTCGGCGCCACGTAGAGGGGGTAGTCCTCGTACTCGTAGCCGAAGCCGAACTCGCGGGCCATCGCCGCGAGTTTCTCCGGCCCGACCCTATCCACCGCGATCTGCGCGAAGACCGTGTTTATCGAGAACACGAGGGCCTCGGCGAACGTGACGTTCCCGTACGCCTTGCCCCGGTAGTTGCCGAAGCTGTACCCGGGCGTCTCGTAAGTCCCGTCGTCGTTGAACCTGTCCGTCGGCCGGACCCCGGCCTCCAGGGCCGCCGCCGCCGTGATGACCTTGAACGTGGAGCCCGGAGGATAGGTTACCTGGGTTGCGCGGTTGAGGAGAGGGTTGTTCGGCTCGTTCGAGATCTCCTCGAAGCCCTCGTCTATGACGACGTTCGGGTCGTAGGAGGGGTAGGTGGCGAGGGCGAGGGTCTCGCCGGTCTGGGGGTCGAAGGCGGCGACGGCGCCTCGGCCGGTGTTGCTCTGCGCGAGCTGGTTGTAGGCTTCGCGCTGGAGCTCTGGGTCGACCGTAAGCGTGACGTTGTTGCCGGTCTCGGGACCGCCGGAGAACTGGTTCAAGAGCTCGTCGAGGGTCTCGGGCTCACCGGTACCGGAGAGGTTGTTGTTCTGGCCGATCTCTATGCCGCTGGCCCCGAAACGGTTGCTCCAGTAGCCGACAACGTTGGCGAAGACCTCGCCCTCGGGGTAGATGCGCTCGTACTCGTTGCCCCCGGCCCTCTCGCTGCGGGCGAGCACGGTCTCGCCGTCGCCGGCGAAGATCAAGCCGCGCGGCGTCTCCTGCGACCGCTGAGACTGCAACCCGTTCGAGGGATGGTTGGTCAGATCCTCCCGCGCGTAGACCTGCCAGTAGGCCATGACCCCGACGAGCGCGACGAAGCCCGCCGCGAAGAGGTAGAAGGTGCGCCTGAGCTGGGTGTTCAAGCCGCCTCGCCCTCCACGAACTCGGGGGTTGCCTCCTCGGCGGCGCGCCTGCCGGCGTTCTCGGAGACGACGAGCAGGAGGCCGGTGAGGATGAAGTTGCCGACGACCGAGGAGCCGCCATACGAGACGAAGGGCAGGGTGATGCCGGTAAGGGGGATCGCCTTCGTCACCCCGCCGACGATTATGAGCGTCTGGATGGCGAACATGGAGGTGAGGCCGAAGGCGAGGAGCTTGGAGGCGTCGTCGGCGGCGAGCAGCGAGATCTTGATCCCCCGATACACGAAGACGAGGAAGGCCAGAAGCAAGGCCGTCGAGCCCAGAAGCCCGAGCTCGCTCGCTACCGCCGAGAAGATAAAGTCCGTCTGGACCTCGGGGATCGCCTGCGAGAAGCCCTCGCCCAGGCCCGTCCCGGTGATGCCGCCGTCGGCGATGGAGAACAGGCTCTGGAGAACTTGATAGCCCGTCCCGTTCGGGTCGGACCAGGGGTCGAGCCAGGTCTGCACGCGCACCTGAACGTGGTCGAAGAGGTAGTAGGTAGTGAGGGACCCCGCGGCGAAGAGCAGGGCACCAAGGATCACGTAGGCTATCCGTCCGGTCGCGACGTAGAGCATCAGCAGAGGCACGGCGAAGAAGAGCAGACTGCTCCCGAGGTCCTTCTCGAAGACGAGGAGCCCGAGGCTGGCGGCCCACACGAAAGCGACCGGCCCGAAGTACTTGAGCGCCGGGACCTGGACGCCGAGAATGGTCCGGCTCGTCGCGGCGAGAAGGTCGCGGGTGTCGGCGAGGTAGCCGGCGAAGAAGATTATCAGCGCGATCCTGGCGAACTCCGAGGGCTGGAAGTTGACCGGCCCGACCTTCAGCCAGAGCTGCGCCCCGTTGACCTCATAGCCGAAGAAGATCGTCGAGGCTATAAGGCCGACGGCCACGGCGGCGAGGAGGTACTTGTAGTTGAAGAGGCGGTGGTAGTTTTTGAACAGAAGCGCCGTGAGGACGAGGGCTGCCGTACCGACCAGGATCCAACCCGCTTGCGTGGTCGCGAGGTTCTCCCTCCCAGACACGTCGTACGTTAGACGGTAGATCATGACGAGCCCCACGCCGGTGAGCAGCGTGACCACGGCGAGGAGCAGGGCGTCCGCGTGCGGCAGCCAGAGGCGGACGCCGAGGTACAGGGCGACCATCGTCCCGGCGTAGTAGGCGCCGTAGATTAACGGCGGGCTCTTTGCTTCCTGGACGAAGATCAGGGTAGCGAAGCCCAAAGTCGTGATGAGGAGCGCTATTGCCATCGGGATCGTCGCTCGCTGGGTCAAACCGCTATCGTTCCCTTCTTCCCGTCTCCCGATCTTCCAGGTCCTGGACTACCCTTTCGGCGTCCTCCCTGGAAGAGTAAAGCTTGTGCGTGTCGATCGGTTCGCGGTACGTCTCCCCGACCTCGGACTCCCTGAGGTCCGTGCGCCGGAACTCCTCGTTGAGCTTGTAGCCCAGGGTGTACTCCTCCGGCAGGCCCCGGTATATCACCACTTCGCCCGAATCAAAGCCCAGGTAATACCTGCTGCTCCCCCAGAGGTAGAAGGGCGAGGCGAGCGCCGTGAGCACCATCAACGCCGCCAGCGCCCGTACGATCCAGGCCAGGGCCCGAACCGGCGCGCTCCCCCCTTTCCGGGGACGGGAGGATCGCGCCTTGGCGGACGAGCCTCGTCGCTGCGTCCCCCGCCGCCCTCTGCGGGACGGGGCCCCGACGGGCGCGGGCCCTGCCTCTTGCGGGAGGGATCTCATCTCCTGGGTGTCGGTCCGAGGCTTCCCTCCCGCCGGCTCCTCCTGCTCCTTGACGTCCACGACCACGACGGTCACGTTGTCGGCGCCGCCGGCGTCGAGGGCGGCCTTGACGAGGGCGTGGGCGGCCCCTTCCGGCTCCGGGGCGGCCAGAAGCTCGCCGACCTTCGCCTCGGGGACCATGTCCGTGAGGCCGTCGGAGCAGAGCAGGACGCGGTCGTCCGGCTGAACGGGCAGGACCGCCGTGTCCACCCGGACCTCGTCCTCGGCGCCGAGAGCCCGCGTGATCAGGTTCTTCTGCGGATGCTCGGAGGCCTCGGCGCGCGTGAGGTCGCCGCTCCGAACGAGCTCGGCGACGAGCGAGTGGTCTTCGGTGATGGGGGCGAGCTCGCCGCCGCGCAGGAGATAAGCCCTCGAATCGCCGACGTGCGAGATCTCCGCGCTCGCGCCCGCCCTGTCGCCGACGGAGAAACGCGCCGCCACGATCGTGGTGCCCATCCCCGAGAGCTTCTCGTCCCCGCGTGCCGCGGCGAGGATGCGGCGGTTCGCCTCCTTTACGGCTCCTTCGAGGGAGTCTCCGGGCTCAAGTTCCTCCAGGACGCCTATGGCGATCCGGCTCGCCACCTCCCCGGCTTCGAAGCCACCGATCCCGTCGGCGACCGCGAAGAGCGCCTCGTCTTTGCCGTCCCCGGTGAGGAGGGAGTCTTCGTTGTTCTTGCGTACCTTGCCGGCGTTGGTGGAGCCGAACGCGTCGAGGTAGAGCCCCACTCGCCCTCCCTACTCCGAGTACCTGAAGGTCGTCGACCCCACCTTCACCCGATCCCCGCTCTTGAGAGGCGTCGCCCCGACCGCCTTGCGGCCGTTGACGTAGGTGCCGTTGGTGGATTGCGCGTCTTCGACGTACATCAGGCCCGCGTGCCGGGTGAGCCTCGCGTGCTCGCCCGAGGCGTAGTCGTCGTTCTTCAGGACGATATCGCTGCTCGAGGAGCGCCCGATGACCATCACGCCACCCGCCACGGGGAACCTCGTCTCGGGCGCCAGGACCTCGGAGTCCTCGACCACGAGGACGGAGTCCTTCTCCCGACCGTTCTGCCCGAAGGCGGGCCTCTCCTGCGCTCGTCGCCGCGGTGGCGGCTTGTTCTCGACGCCGGGGACGAAGACCTCGTCGTCGGGGACGGCGCGCAGGTCGCCGACGCCCCGCCGGACCACGGCGTAGATGAAGGCGAACAGCAACAGGAGCAGCAGGGCCTTCGCCGCGAGTAGCGGCACCTGGAGGTCGAGCACGGCTATCGCCCCCTGGGGGTGCGACGCTCCGTTAGGTTCCCGAAGAAGTCGGGGCCGGACGACCCGTCCCCGTCCCCTTCCCTGCGCCGGATGAAGCGGGCGTTGACCCCGCCGAAGGTAAGCTCGTCCCCGCTCTCGATGCGCTCGCGCTCTATCGGCGCCCCGTCGAGGAGGGTGCCGTTCGTCGAGCCGAGGTCCTCGACCAAGAAGCCGTTCTCCGAGCGGATGAGCCGCGCGTGACGCCTGGAGACGTTCGGGTCGGGGACGACGATGTCGTTCTCTTCGGAGCGGCCGACGCTCCAGGGCCCGCGGCCCTCCAACGGGTGCGCCTTCCCGCCGTCCTCCATGACCAGCTCGACGGTCTCCCGCGCCAAACCTTGTTTTTTCGCCTCGTCCGAGGAGATCATGGCCGTGCTCTGGGCGTCGCCCTCGTCCCCCGAGGTGTCTTCGGTGCGGAAAATGCGGGTCTGGCCCGACGTGTCCTGTGGCGCCCCCCTCTCGCGGGGGCCGTCGCCGCCCGTAAGCTTGGCGGTAACGCCAAACTCCCCGAAGCGCAAGGACTCTTCCGTGGTGAAGCGCACCCTCGGCGGGGTCATGAGGTGGTAATTTTTGGATTGGGCGTGGGTTGTGGCGTACTGGATCAGCTCGTCCCTGAGGGAGCTCTGGTATGCCCGGATCGACTCGGCGTCCGCCTCCGAGAGGTGAACGGTGAAGTCGTTCGGGGCGTAGGTTCGCGAGACGCTGACCATGCTGCCCTCATCCATCTGCTTGGCGAGGCCCTTGGCGATCTCGACCGGATGCACCTGCCGCCTGAAGGCACGCCCGAACATGCCCTCGACGAGGGACTCCATCCGCTTCTCTATCTGCCGCAGGAAACCCAAAGAGCTCCTTACCCGCCCGCTCTGGAGCTTAGGAACCTGATCACCCCGTACATTATAGCCGCGAGACCGAGGGAAGTCATAGCCTCCGAGAGCGCCGCCGGCGTCTCCGACACCACGAGCGCGTACCCGAGCACCCCGCCCCCCACCGCAACGACGAGCCCCAGGGCCCACTGGCCCACCCACTCCGCCGCCGAGACGACCCCGGCCATGACCGCCCACAGCCCGGCCAGGAACCCGAGCGAGGGGTAAGCCCCGACCAACGCCTCGCCCTGGCGGAGAAACTCCTCGGGGCCAAAGCCCAGGGGAAGGTTCCCCAGGGAGAGGCCCAGGTAGGGGAGCGCGCCGTCCTCCCAGGCCAGATCGTAGATTACAAGTGAGGCTGCCCCCATCGCCGCCGAGGGGATGGCCCCCAACGGGCGCATGAGCGCCCCCAACAGTAGCGGCAACCCCGCCCCGAGGCCTACCCCCGCCAGCGGGATGGAGAGCAAAGGTCCCAGAGGCAGACGGCTCATCCCGCCGCTGACGGAGCCCGCGGCGACCCAGAGCCCTCCCACGGCCGGCAGCATCGCCGCGAGACCGAAGGAGATCTGACCGTTCCTCGCAAGGGCCACGGCGAGCGCCACGATCACTCCGAGAGCTCCGAGGCGCGGCAGGAGGTAGCCCAACACCCCGAACCCCGCCGCCACGCCCAAAGATGCCGCGTCGTTCAGGAGCAGCCCGGCTACGAGGTAGCCGAGCCAGCCGGCCACGAGCCCGTTCACCGCCCGCAATACGTGCCCCCCGTACCCGCTCTTCTTGTTCGGGGACCCGTCCAGAACCTTCGTCCGGGCGCCGGTGCTCTCGCGGCGTCCGGTGAGGAGCTTCAGGGCGGAGGCCGCATCCCTCGGGCGGTGGTCCGGGTTGGGGGAGGTCGCGCGGTTCACGAACTCCTGCAGGCGGGGCGGCGGCTCCTCCGGCTGACGAGCGAGGAGGGCGCGGGCCGTGGCCCCTACGGCGTAGATGTCGGTCAGCTCGGTCGGGTTCTCGCCGTCCAGGATCTCGGGCGCTATGTAGCCCGGGGTCCCCACAGCGTAGCCGACCTGGGTCAGGCGCGTATCTCCGGCCCGGTAGGCGACCCCGAAGTCGGTGAGCTTCACCCGGCCGCGTTCGTCCACGAGCGCGTTCTGGGGCTTTATGTCGCGGTGGATGATGCCCCGGGAGTGCGCGTACTCCAGGGCCGAGAGAATCTGGACGAGCGAGTCCACGACGTCGTCCATCCGGTAGTGCCTCGCGGCGACGTCGAGGGGGTCCCCGCGCACGAACTCGGTTACGAGGTAGACCTCGAGGTCCCCGGGGATGACCTCCAGAGTCTCCACGATGTTCGGGTGCTTGAGGCCCTCGGCGATCTGGCCTTCCCTGAGGGCCCGCGAGCGCTCCCCATAGCTGTAAACGGGGATGACCTTGACGGCTACCTCCTGGCCTCCCCGGAAGTACCCTTTCTTTCCGTCAACGGAGCGGGCCCGCCAGACGGTGGCGAAACCGCCACGGCCGACCATCTCCGCGAGCGCATAGCGTCCCTGTCCGGGACCACCGCCGCCGATGTAGCGCGTCCCTACCATCGGGAAGGTATTGTATAGCCCTCGCGCCACGCCTGTTACGGGGTACGTTGCGCCCTCGCCGTCCTACGGTCGGTCTTCCTCCGCGTCGTGCGTCCGCCGGGTCCTCCCGAGCTTCTTCGCCAGAGCGCCGAGGGCGTCTATGAGTGCCCGCAGCGCCGGGTCTTCGATGGGCTCGTACGCGCGCACCGTGCGGCTGTGCGCGCCTTCCTCGACCGTGACCGTGTGCAGCCGAAGGTCGGCGGCCCCGTGCGGCGGCTCCTCGGGCCCTTCCGGTCGCTCAAAGAAGCGCGCCTCCTCGACGCAGCGCACGAGCTCCGCGGCCTCCTCCTCCCGTAGCTCGCTCGTGTCGATCTCGATCGGGGCCCGGAGCCCGGGGAAGAACGCCAGCCCTCCCTCCGTGCGGAACTTGAGGCGCATGCAATGCCTCCGATTGGTGCTAGGTCGGGTCTATGCCGACGCCGCCCCAGGCCTCGCGGACGGCCCGGAGTTCGGGGCCGCCGGATCCGTAGAGGGAGGCCACGGCCCTTGCGGTGAGCCGGGCGAACCTTCGGAATCCGGTGTCGGGCTTGAGCGTGGGGTCGATCGCGGTTGCGTTCCAGATCCTGCCGGCAACCTCCCAGGCGTTCCCTCCGAGGGCCGTGGCGGCGAGGTAGAAGGCCCTGTTGGGGATGCCGGAGTTTATGTGTACGCCGCCGTTGTCCTCGAAGGTGCTGACGAAGTCGTCCATGTGGGCGGGCTGCGGGTCCTTTCCGAGGATCGGATCGTCGAAGGCCGTGCCCGGCCTGCTCAGCGAGCGGAGCGCGACCCCGTTCACCTTCTCCGTGAAGAGGCCCGCCCCTACCGTCCAGTCCGCCTCCTCGGCGGTCTGGCCGAGGCGGTATTGCTTTACCAGGGAGCCGTAGACGTCCGAGAGGTGCTCGTTCAGCGCGCCCGGCTGCCCCATGTAGTCGAGCCCGGACTCGTACTGGGTCACGCCGTGGGCCAGCTCGTGTCCTATAACGTCGAGCGAGATCGTGAAACGGTTGAAGAGCTCGCCGTCCCCGTCGCCAAAGACCATGCGCTGGCCGTCCCAGAAGGCGTTGGTGTAGTTCACGCCGAAGTGGACGTGCCCGTCGAGCGGCATCCCGGCGTCGTCGATGGAGTCGCGGTCGTAGGCTTCTCGGAAGAAGTCGTAGGTGGCGCCCAGGTCATCGTAGGCCTCGTCCACGGCGGCGTCTCCGGTCGGGCCTCCCCCCTCGGCGCGGGCCACCCTGCCCGGCAGGTTCTGAGTGTTGCCGACGTCGTAGATCGTACGCCTCTTTCGGCCCTCCGGGTCCAGAGCACCGCGTATCCCCATGCCGGGGGCCCCCGACGGGGGCGTGACCTGACGCAGCGAACGGAAGGTACCGTCGCTTGCGAGGGCGTGCATCGCGGCGTCCCGTTGAGCGGGAGAGCCGTTGCGGGCGATCTCGCGCAGCACATAGGGCGGCAGCACGCAGAAGACGGGATTGCGACAACTCCTACGGTCGATAACTTGCTCCTATCGTTGGGCCCGAATTCGATCGGGGCGGCCTACTGACACCCTACCCAGGGCGTCTTCCGGGGACACCAAGCCTGCGGCAGTCCCCGGATCTCTTGATGTCCGCACGGGCGGTCCGGCGAGATTTCAGCGTGTAAACTCCGCCCAGGATGAGTGACGGAGTGGCACACCGGGGGCACGACGAGGAGCCGGAGAACGCAAGGGCGGGTTCCGGGCGCAGGAGGCGGCGGGTCCTGCCCGCCCTTCTCGCGGGGCTGCTCGCGCTCTCCCTGCTCTCGGCGATGGCCGCGCCCCTCCTTCTGGATCGTTCGTCGACGGATAGCGACGACGAAGCCAAGGGGCTTCTCCTCGGGGCGGCGTCCGAGATGGAATCGTGTGCCGCGTCGGCGGGCGGCTCGTTCGAGGGCTGCGACGCCCGGCGCATGGGGGAGCTCGCCTCCGGCATCGAGTGGCGCGAGGGGGTGGCGCCGTACGGCGTGGGCTGGGGGGACGGCAGGGTGGGCAGGGTCTACGTCTCCGTCGCGCCGGACGTGGGCGACGCGAGCTCCTACAGGCTGGAGACGACGAGCGGGAGCGGGTACGTCTTCTCCTACGAGTACTCGGGCGGCTCGGTGACGAAGATGGCGAAGGGCAGCAGCGAGCCCGAACCCTGGTAAGCCGCAGCGGCGCAGGCGTCGTGGGAGTTCGTCTCCGTCGACCCTCGCCCATGACACGCTTTGGGAGGAGATTTTCTTTGCTCCCGTATACCTCGCGCCCGCACGTGTGACTCAACCGCTTGGACCGGGGAAGCCTGCGAGTAAAATAGCCGTCGTTGCCCCCGACAAGACGCAGGAGATGCTTACGATTTCCACGGACGAAAGATCTCTCACCCTTGCAGGTGTGGGAGCCGGATGCGGGCCGTCGAGCCTGCGGGCTTCGCATGGGCGGTCTTACGCGACCCGCAAGGTTCCGTTTGCCGCACGACCGTCTCACTTCGTGGGATCCGGCCGGGGGGATTCGTGATGCGGGTCGGCAGCATCTCCGGTATTGGGGAGGTGGACGCCGGGGCGTGGCGGACCCTGGAGCCACGGGACTTCCCGTTTTTCGATCTCGAGTTTCTAGAAGCCCTCGAACGCTCCCGCAGCATCGGTCCGGCCAGCGGGTGGTCGCCGGCTTACCTCCTTTGCGAGGACGACAGAGGAGGGGTGCTCGGCGCGCTCCCGGTCTACCTCAAGACGGACAGCTACGGCGAGTACATCTTCGACTGGGAGTGGGCGCGGGCGTATCGGGAGCACGGTCTCCGGTACTACCCCAAGCTCACGGCCGCCGTGCCGTTCACGCCCGCGACGGGGCCGAAGCTCCTCTCGCGCCCCGACCTCGGCGAGGATGGCAGGGAGGGACGCCGGGCCGTGGCGCGCGCCCTGCTCGACGCTGCCCGCGTGCTCGGCGACGAGCTCCGGGTCAGCTCCTCGCACGCGCTCTTTCTCCCGGAGGATGAGATCGGAGAGTTCGAAGATCGGGGGTTCGCGGTGCGCCACTCGTTGCAGTTTCACTGGCGCAACCGCGGTTACGGCTCCTTCGACGATTACCTCGGGGCGCTCACGAGCAAGCGGCGGCGTCAGATCTCGCGCGAGCGCCGCCAACTCGGGGAGGAGGGCTTGATCGTAGAGCGCCTCACCGGAGACGACCTCACCCCCCGGCACGCGGCCCTTATGTATCGCTTCTATCTGAGCACGCTCGACAGGAAGTGGGGCTCCCCGTACCTTACCGGGGCTTTCTTCGACGAGGTCTTCCGGACGATGAAGGACCGCATCCTCTTCGTTCTCGCGCGCGACGCGACGACGGGCCGGCCGGTCGCGGGCGCCCTCAACTTCTACAAGGGCCGGACCATCTTCGGTCGCTACTGGGGCGCCTTCGAGGAGCGGCGCAACCTCCACTTCGAACTCTGCTACTACCAGGCGATCGAGTTCGCCATCGAGCGCGGCATGGACCTCTTCGAGGCCGGGGCGCAGGGCGAACACAAGCACGCGCGCGGCTTTCTGCCGTCGATCACGTATAGCGCGCACGAGATCCGGCACAAAGGCTTCCGCCGGGCTATCGAGCACTACATCGAAGAGGAGAAAGAATGGCTCGCCGAGGCGATGGAGGACTACGCCCGGCACGACCCCTACAAGGCCTGACCGGATAGCGGCCTGCGTCGCCGCGGGGAGGCACACGCTTCCCTGGTGTTCGCCAAGTGTTCCGTGGGTTGGTACAATCCCCGAGGCTGCTGAACCAGCTTATGGGCGAGTGGCGGAATCGGTAGACGCGCTAGGTTCAGGGTCTAGTGTCCGAAAGGACGTGAGGGTTCGAGTCCCTCCTCGCCCACCAGATCGTCCTAGCCGGCGGGCAGCGCCTTGCGAGCGGAGATCCCCCGGCCCCTACATGGGGGTTGTTTGGAACGTAGATCCCACAGGTCCGGGCCGAAGGTTCGCCGCGCAAGACCCGCGTCTTCTCGTGGCGCGACCGGCCGCCCCCAGTCGAAACCCCGCGCGCGTCGGGCGAGGACGCTCCCGCCCTGGATCACGCTCCTCGGCTCCATCCTCTTCCTTGCCACCTGCTTCTTCCTTATCTTCTTTGTCGCGAAGGGCTGCGTCGCCGCGCAGGAGTCGACGCACATCCGCAAGTACGTCACGAGCGCGGACAGCACCTTGAGCGACTCCGCCAACCTCGGTAGGGAGGAGCTGCAGGGCGTCCTCGCGGGTGCCGCCGCGGACCCGGGGGCGATGGACGCGAACGCTCTGAGCTCCGCCTCGGACAAGGCGCGAACGTACTACCTGGATGCCCTTCACAATCAGGAGGTGCCGCCCGGGTTCGAGGACGCCCACCACTACATGGTCAGCGCCCTAGGCATCAGGGCGGAGGCCATGGAGGATCTCGCCTCGTCCGCCGGCGGGGAGCCCGCCGAGGCTGGGGAGGTCCTCGCGGCCTCCGTGGAGGACTTCAAGCTCAGCGACGCCGTCATCCGCGACCACTACGTCCCCGCCTCCGAGGACGCGCTCACACAGTTGGGCAAGAGGGGAGACCGGAGCTACCTCTACGAGCCCGCGCCGTTTATGGACTACGAGGCCCTGGGGCTGGAGACGGAGACGGCGGCGGGCGCGCCCGCACCCTCCGACCCCAACGCGCTGCACGGCTTGGAGATACTCGCCGTGGAGATTGGCGGACAGCCACTCTACGCGGGGGGCAACGTCCTTCTCACGGGTTCCGCCGAGCCGGTGTTCTTCGTGAGCGTCACCAACGGCGGCGAGGTGCTCGAGACCGGGGTGCCGGTCGAGGTTGTGCTCAACACGAGCGCCGAGCGGCAGGCGCTGTCGGCCACGATCGAGCGCATAGAGCCCGGGGCGACGGCGACGGTGGAGGTCTCGGGCTTCAAACCCGGACAGCTGAACGAGACCGTCGAAACGACGATCTCCGTTGGCCCTGTCGAGTTCGAGCAGAACGAGGACAACAACGCCCTTACGGGCACCTTGACGTTCGGCATGTAAGGAGGGCGGGATCTTGGTAACGGCGGTAGTCCTTGTTACGACGGAGAGCGAGAGGGTCGCGGAGGCCGCCCAGGCGATGTTGAAGATCGAGGGCGTCACCGAGGTCTACTCCGTCACAGGCCCCTACGACCTCGTGGTCATGGTGCGAATACCGGACTTCGAACGGATGGCCCAGATTATCCCCGAGAAGCTCGCCCAGGTCCCCGGCGTCGCCCGTACCGAGACCATGGTCGCCTTCCGCACCTACTCCGACTACGACCTCGACCGCATCTGGTCTCAGGGCCTGGAGTAGCCCTGATCTAGATGTTCGGGGATGGCTAGAGGCTGTTATGAACTCGATGAGAA
>JADDPV010000164.1:11314-14629 GCA_016781705.1 Rubrobacter sp. | reverse complement strand
TCCTTTACGCGATTCTCCCCAAGCCCCTTCAAGAACCTTCGTTAGTCTATCTGTCTCCCACCACCTACACCTTTCAGAGGGTGTCCGAGAAGGTGCCAGTGACGTTATGATGCGGCTTGTTGCTGCCAGACGTTGTATCGTGGTCGCAACCTCGCCTGATGTGTCCTCTAACGGCACCAGGAGCCTCTGTAAGGGCCTTCTATCACTTCCGAAGGGGAGAGAGGGCGCAGGGAGGCGCAGGGGTGCATGAGAGCCGCTTTTTGGGCTTGTCTTCCAAAGGTGTGGGTGTTAGAGGCTCCGCCAATAGGCGAGTAGCGCATGTGTCAAGGAACGATGAGGAGGCTGTCGAATCACTCTGAGAGCTGCCAGGTACTAAAAGTTGCCAGCCTATTGGCGGAAGCTCTTAATAGCTTCTTGCCAGACTATGTGGAGTGGGGCAAACCGTAGCCCAACTGGAGTGCCCAAAGAAAAGCTTGACGGTTTAGGTTGCGTTGTGTGCCATTCTGTATGCCACTCGCCCCCCGCTAACGGCATATACGAGGGGAGTTGCCATCATGACCATCTCATAAAATGCTAATTTGCAGGTAAAACCACAGAACTAGCGATGTTTACTAGCACCAACGCGCTTCATCGCGGTGCGGAAGTCGTAGGTGGTGACGGAGAGCCCTTCCAGTCGGTGCGCGGGGACGCGCTTCTCGAAGTCGCCGAGGTTTAGCGTGCGGCGCATGCACGCCAGGGCCGCCTCCCGGCACAGGGCCTCGAGGTCCGCGCCCGAGTAGTCGCGCGTCAGGGCGGAGATGCCTTCGAGGTCCAGGTCCGGGGCGGTGGGCATGCGCTCCGTGTGGATCCCGAGTATGTGCAGCCGCGCCTCCGCGTCGGGGAGGCCCACCTCTATCTCGTGGTCGAAGCGGCCCGGTCGCCGCAGCGCCGGGTCCAGCGCGGAAGGCCGGTTGGTCGTGGCGATCACGCACACGCGTCCGAGGTCGTTCATGCCGTCCATGAGGGAGAGGAGCTGGGAGACGAGCGTCGCCTCGAAGCTCTCGCTCATCGCGTCGCGCGCGGAGGCGAAGGAGTCTATCTCGTCGAAGAGCACGATCGCGGGCGCCTTCGCCCTCGCTTCGGCGAAGATGCCCCTGAGGCGCGCCTCACTCTGGCCCCAGAACTTGTTGAGGATCTCCGGCCCCGAGACCGCGATGAAGTGCGCCCCGGTCTCGTGCGCGACCGCCCGCGCCAGGAGCGTCTTCCCCGTCCCCGGCGGCCCGTAGAAGAGTATCCCCTTGTGCGGCCGTATACCCAACCGCTCGAAGAGCTCGGGGTGCGTGATCGGTAACTCCACCGCCTCGCGCACCAGGGCTATCGTCTCGCGCATCCCGCCCACGTCCGCGTACGTCGTCGCCGGCACGTTGCGGCTTCCCGGCGCCGCCCCGCTCGCCGCCGCCACCCCCGCGCTCCCGCTCCTCACGCTCCGGGCGAGCCGCTCGAAGAGGCCCTCCTTTGACTCGGGCGGCGCGGCCTTCTCGGCCTCGAGGTCGCGGCTCTTGGCGACGCCCCGGCTCGCCAATGGGCCGTTTCCCCGGTAGCGCCACCCCGCGTCGCGGTTCGGGTCTATCGAGTCGGGGAGGCGGGTTATGGTCTCGGCCACCCCGTCGAGGTCGAGGATGGGGCAGCGCGCGCACGACCCCAGGTCCGAGAGCACGCGCTCCGTGATGGCTTCCTTGTCCGTATGGAAGACCCCATCGTCTCCCATATCGCCGAAGGCGTACCAGGAGTTCGGCGTCGCGTGGTCGTTGTCGTAGAGCCGGATCTGCTTGCATGGGAAGAGCTGCTTGCCCGAGAGCCTCCCCGGCGTACACCAATCCCGGGCCGGCGTCCCCGACCGCTGCTTCCTCAAGAAGCACCCCAGCCCCCCGAAAAGCTCCTCGCCCGACAACTCGACGCCGTCGGCGGCGTACTCGGCGTCCCGCTCACCGCGCAGGAGGGCGCGCAGCTCGTCCACGGAGCGCCACTGCTCCGGCAGGTCCAGTTCGACCGCGACCCTGGAGGACTTCCGATCCGCGCCGCCACCGTTCTCTATCCGGTAAGATGGGTAGCGGGCCGCGACGGAGGCCGCCTTGCCCAAAACGCCCTCGGAGCCGAGGGGAAATCTCATCAGAACCCTCACAAGAGGCAATTCTACCACCAGGCGACAGGAGGACCGGCATGAGCGAGAACGAGAACCCGCCCGTCTCCACCCGCCGCGGCGACGACGGGACGACGACGCTCCTCGGCGCGGGGCGTCTCAGCAAGAGCGACGCCCGCGTGGTCGTGCTCGGCGACGTAGACGAAGCCAGCTCCTCTATCGGTCTGGCCCGCGCGCAGGCGCAAGGCGACATGGCGGGGTTGCTGATCGGGCTGCAGAGGCTCCTCTACCGCATCATGGGGGACGTCGCCATGCCCAGCGAAGAGAACGCCGTCAAGGCATCCGACGTCGAGTACCTGGACGCGGCTCTGGAGGAGTGGCGGGACAGGACGGAGATCCCCAAAGAGTTCGTCGTCCCCGGCGAGAGCCGCCTCGGGGCGCTCCTGGACGTCGCCCGCTCAGTGACGCGCCGCGCCGAACGCTCCCTCGTCGCCGCCGGCTACGCAGAGGAGCACCCCGACGCCCTGCGGTGCGTGAACCGCCTCTCGGACGTACTCTTCGTCGTCGCCCGCAACGCCGACGGCAAGCACGCCCCGTCCAGGGAGTGAGGGGAGCGCCGAAACCCTGAGCACCAGGCTCCTCGCCCCCCTCGCCCCCTTTCTCCTCATCCTCCTACTCGCCGCCTGCACCGGGGACTCTAGAGAAGCGGGCGAAAAGACGGAGCGGATCGCCACCGACCGGCGGGACGCGCCGGCGTGGACTAGAGACCCGTTGAGGACGACCCCGTCGCCCGGCATCCGGGAGCCCGAGCAACTCTACGGCTACACGCACGGCATGTCCTCCGGCAACCGCGTCGCGCAGGGGCGGGGGAGGCTGCCCGAGAGCCGCCCGGTGGACGTGCAGCTCGGTGGAGGGCCTCTTTGGGTCGTAGGCGTGCCGCTGGAAGGCGACGACATCGCCTGGGTCGTCGCTCTCGGGAACGGCCGGCTGGAGGCATTCCGGCTCGACGCCGCGAACGGGGAGGTCGAGCCCTGGCTCGTCGCGCCGGACGAGCTCCCCTCGGGCGCGCCGCCCCTGGTCGTCTCCGAAGGGGAGCGCCTGCGCCTGATCTCCCCACCCGCCGGGTCCTCGGCGCTCACGCACCCCGTGCCGCTCGACGAGCGTCCGGGCGCTCGCCTGCTCGCGGTCGCCGAGAG
>JADDPV010000164.1:0-11254 GCA_016781705.1 Rubrobacter sp. | reverse complement strand
CCGCGCGGTACGGAGCAAAGGCGGGACACTCGCGATCGCCTCCAACCCGACAAACCGCTACGACCACGGCGCCCTGGGCGACGACCTGGAGGCCGGGAGCATCGCCTTGCTCGAGCCCGGCGCGAGCAGCCCGGAAGTCTTGGGGGAGGTCCGGCCCGAGTCCGGCGGCGTCTTCGAGTTGCTGGCGCCGCTGTGGTTCGAGGCGGGGGGACCCGGCGGCGAGGAGCTGCTCGCCGTAGCGGAGAGCGCGGCGGGAGTAGGGAGCAGGATCTCGGTCTACCGGCCGGACGGCGGCCTCGCGGCGGCCGGCCCCTTCGTCGGGGAGCCCACGCGGTGGCGTCACCTCCTGGCCGCCGGACCCTTCGGGCCCAACGGAGAGATCGAGATCGCCGCCACCCGCACCCCGCACGTCGACCCGACGACCGAGTTCTATAAGCCGGACCTCAGCAGCGGCGAGCTCACGCTCTCGGCTACGGGGGCCGGCTACCCGTCCCACACCCTCTACAGCCGCAACCTCGATACCGTCCGGGCCGGGGACCTCGACGGCGACGGGCGCTGGGAGCTGCTCCTCCCCGGCCCCGACTATGATGAGCTGGTCGCCGTCCGCCACGCGGAGGCCGGCGTGGAGACCGCCTGGAGGCTGCCCGTCGGTGGCCTGCTGGCAACCAACATAGCCTCGGCGACGGGCGCATCCGGTGGGATCTCCGTCGCCCTGGGCCGGACGGACGGCACACTGCGGGTCTGGCCCTGAGAAGCTATCCCTCGTAGAGCGCGTAGGTGTCGGCCCGCACGCCAATAAGGCACGATCCGCCCGGCACGACGACGGCCCTTGCGAGTATGATGTAGAGACAGGGCAGGTCGACTTCTTGGGAGGTGCTACGGCATGGCGGTGACCTTCGGCGTCTTCGTACCGCAGGGCTGGCGAATGGACCTGATCGAAATACAAGACCCGGTCGAGCAGTACGAGGCGATGACCAACGTCGCGCGCGTCGCCGAGAGGACCGGTGCCTACGACTCCGTCTGGGTCTACGACCACTTCCACACCGTCCCCGAGCCGACCAAAAACACCGTCTTCGAGTGCTGGGCGGCGACCGCGGGCCTCAGCCGCGACACCGAGAAGATCAAGATCGGACAGATGGTCACCTGCAACGGCTACCGCAACCCGGCGCTCCTCGCCAAGGTCGCCTCGACGGTGGACGTGATGAGCCGCGGACGCCTGCTCTTCGGCCTCGGCGCCGGCTGGTACGAGCACGAGTGGCGCGCCTACGGCTACGGCTTCCCCGAGACGCGAGAGAGGATGCGCGCCTTCAGGGAGGCGTGCGAGATCGTGCACAGGATGTGGACCGAGGACGCCGTCGTCTTCGACGGCGAGCACTACAAGCTCGACAACCCCATCAACGAGCCCAAAAGCGCGAGCGACCCGCACCCGCCGTTCTGGATCGGGGGTGGCGGCGAGAAGGTCACCCTGCGGCTCGTCGCCAGGTGGGGCGACGCCTGCAACGTCTTCGGGGACCCGGACAGGCTCAGGCACAAGTTCAGCGTGCTAAAGGGGCACTGCGACGATCTGGGGCGCGACTACGAGGAGATCACACGCTCCACCTCCATCAACGTCCACCTCCTCGAAGACGGCGAGGACCCCGAACAGGCTACCGAGAAATCCCGCGCGAACCAGGGCCGCAGCTACGAGGAGTACGCGAAGCAGTTCATGGTAGGCACGCCAGAGGAGATCGTGGAGCGCCTGAAGCCCAGGGTAGACGCCGGGGTCAACTACTTCATCGTCTACCTGCCGCGCGCCGCCTACGAGCCTGACATGGTCGAGCGCTTCGCCAAGGAGGTAGTCCCCGCCTTCACCTGAGCGGGACCGTATCTTCCAGGCCGGTTTCTCGATCCGTTCGACCGGCGGCGTGATCTACTCCCGCAGGGGCGGCGGATAGGTTAAACTGCCGCGTCATGATAGAGGACATGCACTTGGAAGGCAACAGGCCGCCGCATCTCAAGGTAGACAAGCCCTGGGGCTGCTTCGAGCAGTACACGCACAACCTGACCTCGACGGTCAAGATCATCGCCGTCAGCCCGGGCGGCAGGCTCAGTAGCCAGTACCACCACCGCCGCGACGAGCTGTGGGTCATCCTCGACAGGGGCACCGAGGTCGAGCTGGGCGAGAAGGTCTTGCGCCCGGAGCCGGGCGAGAAGCTGTTCATCCCGAGGGGGACGGTGCACAGGCTCTCGGGGGTAGGAGAAGAGGAGGCGCGCGTCCTGGAGGTCTCCTTCGGGGAGTTCGACGAGGAGGACATCGTCCGCCTCGAGGACGTCTACGGCCGCGTGGAGCCGTAGGGCCGCGGAGCACGACGCCGTGGAGCCCGAGCGCACGCACCTCTCCACCACGGCGCACCCAGGGGGCGGGTGAGCTTTAGACCCGAGAACGAAGCGCGCGGTGGCGCGTCGCCGCGCGGTTACCCGGGCGGCGCCGGTTCGGCGGAGGTCGTGCGCAGGGAGGGTGCGCGTGGAGCGCGGCGTCCGGCGCGTGGGTCCCCGAGGCGCGGGGTCTTCACGGCGGTCGCGGGGTTGCTGGTGCTCACGCTCGTGGTCGGCGCGGTCTCTTTGTGGCGGTGGTACGGGGATCAGGCCGAGGGCACGAGCGTCTTCGAGGATCAGATCGCCGCCGGCCCGGAGCCCACGGTGCGCCTGACCAACGAGGCGGGCCAGATCCGCGTCGAGGGCGTCGAGGGCCTGGAGACCGTCGAGGTAACCGCGAAAAGGTACGCCCGCGGCTCGAACCCGGCCGCCGCAAAGGAGAACGCCGCCGGTGTGGCGGTGGACATGTCGCGCGAGGGCTCGACGCTGGAGATCTCCGCGAACGGGGGGCGAAACACGGGCGTGGACTACGCGCTGCGGGTCCCCGTCGGAGCTAGGGTCGAGGTCGAGTCCGCGGCGGGGGACGTGGAGGTCTCGGGGCTCGCGGGGGATGTCTCGGCGCTGGCCGAGGCCGGCGACGTGAGTGTGCGCGACGTGAGGGGGTCGGTAACCGTCGAGGCGCCGAGCGGCGACGTCGTGGTGGAGGGCACGCGCACGGAGACGGGGAAGGCCACGCTCTTGGTCGGCTCCGGCGACGTGACCTTCCGTAACCTCACCGTCGGCATCCTGGACGCCCGTATAGAGGCTGGAGACGTGGAGCTCTCGGGGCGCTTCTCCGGGGGCGGCCAGGTCTTCGTCCAGACCGGCAGCATCATCGTCCGACTCCCATTCGAGGACACCCGCGAGCTCGACCTCGACGCCCGCATCGGCGAGGTCGTGCGCGAGGCAGGCGCCGAGGCTGGTGATCGGTAGGTGCTGCGCGGCGGCGGGTCTTCGGGCTACTTCTCGCCGGAGGGCTTCGGGGACGTACTGCGCGAGGTCTGGTTCGCTCCGGGCCGCTTCTTCGGCAGGCTCGACCCCGATGGCGGGCCCTTGCGCCCCGCCCTCTTCGCGTCGTCCGTCCTGTACCTCAACCTGATCCTGAATGAGCTCCTGAAGGAGGTCTGGCTCGGAGAGTTCAACTATGGTCTCCTCTACGCGGTGACCTTCGGGTTCCCCCTGGCGCTGATACTGGGGCCTTTGCTCGTCGCGGGGCTCGCAACGCTCGTATTGACCGTCCTCGACGGTGTCCCATCGAGGCGCAAGTTCGGGCCGGTGTTCCGCGCTTTCGGGTACGCGTCGGCCGTGTTGATCGTGTTGTGGATTCCCTTCGCCCCCCTCCTGGCGCTCCCCTACGCCTTCTACGTCGCCACCGTCGCCGTCCGGGAGCTACTGTTTATAAGCCCCGCTCGCGCAGCCACCGCCACGCTCATCCCCCTCGGCGCCGTTATCCTCATCTTCGCGCTCCTGCTCGGCCTCGACGGCAGCTACGAGCTCCTCACCAACCCGCCGGGGAATTAGCTGGTCAAGCACTTCAGCTTGTCGCGGCGCGGCCCGCGTGGCTCCCGGCGGGGATGCTTCAGGCAAACGTCGGCCGATGCCACGGAGCAACGAACGCCAACCTCCTGCTGGCTAGCTGCTCTGCTGACTGGCTTCGAGCGCGAGCGCGGCGAGCAGCGCCGCTCCCCGCGACAGTATCTCCTCGTCGAAGGCGAACTTCGGGGTGTGTAACCCCGAGACGTCCCCGACCCCGAGCCAGACGTAGGCGCCGGGCAGCTCTTCGAGGAAGAACGCGAAGTCCTCGGCGCCCATCGACGGGTCGCCGAGCTCCACGGCGCGATCCTCTCCAAAGAGGCCGGCGGCCACCTTCAGGGCGAGCTTGGCGGCGTCGGCGTCGTTGCGGGTGACGGGGTAGGAGAAGCGGTAGTCGAGCTCGGCGTCGCCGCGCATCCCGCGGGCTATGCCCCTCGCTATCTCCTCCATACGCCCGGGCATCCGCTCGCGCAACTCGTCGTTTATTGTGCGCACCGTGCCCCCGAGGCGCGCGGTCTCGGGGATTATGTTGAAAGCGGTTCCGGCCCCGATCTCCCCGACCGTCAACACCGCCGGCTCGACCGGGTCCACCTCTCGCGCCACCACCGTCTGCAACGCCGTCACGACATGCGCGGCAATCGCGACCGCGTCTGCGGTGAGATGCGGCATCGCGCCGTGGCCCCCTGAGCCCTTTATCTTCAGCTCGAACGCGTCGGCGGCGGCCATGATCGGGCCGGCCTTCGTCGCCGCCGTCCCAAACGGGAGCCCAGGCCACAGGTGCAGCGCGAAGATGGACGCGACGCCCTCCGCGACGCCCTCCTCCACCATCACCCTGCCCCCGCCGCCGCCCTCCTCCGCGGGCTGGAAGACGAACTTCACGGTCCCGCTCAGGCGCTCGCGCACGTGCTCCTGGCACAGGGTCTTCGCCGCGCCGACAAGCATGCTAGTGTGACCGTCATGGCCGCAGGCGTGCATCTTGCCGTCCGCCTCGGAGGCGAACGGTAGCCCCGTCTCCTCGTGGATGGGAAGGGCGTCCATGTCCGCCCTCAAACCCACCGTCGGACCGTCGTCCCCGCCGCCCATCAACGTCGCCACGACCCCGTTGTGCGCGACACCGGTCTCTATCTCCAGCGGTAGGCCGTCCAGAGCCGCGAGGACCTTTTCGGCGGTCTTCTCGGTGTCGAAGCCTAGCTCGGGCTCGCGGTGGATATCGCGCCTGAGCGCCACGATCTCCTCGCCGAAGCCCTCTCGCACCTCCTCGATCAAGCCTTCCAAACCCCGTGCCACGTCCATCGCGTCGCCTCCCTAAACCTTGCTACCGGCCTCTTCGGCCTATTCTAGCGGGTGGCGCCCTAGAACCCTATGCTCCACCCGAAGAGGAGGCTAGCGACAAGTAAGCTGGTGACGCCGAGCACGCAGTGCGTCGGTGCCAGGCATCGAGCGCGACGAAGAGAGGGCCACGCCGCGGAGCGCGAGCCCGGATGTTTCGCGGCGGAGGTCCGGGGCGGCGCTCACAAAGAAGAGCAGCGAGTTCGGGAAGTGCGGATTGTCTAATACACGCGGTCGGACAGGTTCTCCAGAGATTTCCATCCGCGAAAGTCTTCCTTCTCTCGAACCGGGCCGTGACAACGAAGCGACTTGCCGAAGCCTCACCTTACCTGGTATCCGGCTCAAACTGAAGGGCGCCCGCGTGTGTTATTGCGCGATTGCGCGGGCACCCGCAAAACCGCATTCTGGTCTACCGGACTGCTCTACCCTTCGAGGCTCGCGTTGACCCGTATCTCGACGTTGCCCCTGAGGGCGTTGGAGACCGGGCAGAGCTGCTCGGCCTGCTGGGTAGCGTTCTCGAAGTCCTCTTGACCACCAAGGCCGGGCACCTTGCCGCGCACGTTGAGGTTCACGGTGGTGATCTTGAGCGTCTCGTCGTCGAGGGTGCAAACGGCATCCACCTCGAGCCGCTCGGGCGTGTTGCCGCCCTCCGCGAGGGTGTGCGAGAGCGCCATTGAATAGCAACTGGCGTGGGCAGAGGCTATCAGCTCCTCGGGACTGGTCTTGCCGTTCGGGCGCTCGACTCGGGAGGCCCAGGTCACGGGAGTGTCGCTCAGCACCCCGCTGCTGTCCTCCGTCAACGTCCCGTTGCCCCCGGCGAGGTCCCCCTCCCACACCACGTGCGCTCTGCGCTCCACGTTGGCCATAAACTTCTCCTTCCCTAGACACGGCGACACGATAATACTACTCGAAGCGCCCCACATCCTCCGTGACAGCTGCTCCTTCGGCCCACCTCCCTCGGAGCTTTCTGTCCGGATGCGAGGGTACCCCTGGCGGCTCCGCGTAAAACGCGACCGCCACCCGGAAGCCTTGCGGCGGAACAGCCAGAGGGCGGCGAGGAGCAGCAAAGCGGCGCAGATCGGGTTCGAATACCCGCGTGACCTCCTCAGGCACGCTCCTCCTGGCCCATGCCGGGCAACGCCGCTCGCGGCGCGGGAGACCATACGGTGGGCTCACGCGGCAAGCGGTCGGGGTCGAAGTGCGCGAGCAGCCCGGCGGCGGAAGCCGGCCTGCCTCTCCCCGGGCCCGGCCAGACCTAGAGAGAGGGCCATCCAGGCGAGCATTTCTTCGGGATCTTCGCCCAGAGCAGCGCGGTCGGCGAGAGTAACGGCGCCGTGACGCTTGGCGAGGCGCCGGCCGTCGGGGCCGAGCACGAGCGGGACGTGAGCGTAACTTGGGACCGGCAGGCCGAGCATGCGGGCGAGCAGGACCTGGCGCGGCGTGGAGTCGAGCAGGTCCGCGCCGCGCACCACCTCTCCCACCCCCTGATCCGCGTCATCCACCACGACGGCGAGCTGGTACGCGGGGGCACCGTCATTGCGCCGCACGACGAAGTCGTCCACCTCATCCTCGTAGTGGCCCACCAGACGGTCCTCGAAAGCTATACGTGCCCCTCCGACCCGCACCCGCAACGCGGGCGGACGTCCCGATGCTTCCCGTTCGGCCCGCTCCGCCTTGGTAAGCTCGCGGCAGGTACCAGGGTAGCGATCGGCGGCGGCGATGCCGTGCGGGGCGGACGCGGACGCCCGGATCTCGGCCCGCGTACAGTAACAGGGGTACAGCGCCCCGGCGGCGTCGAGGCGAGCAATGGCCTCCTCGTAGAGCTCCATCCGCTCCGACTGCCGCTCCACGGCCCCATCCCAATCAAGGCCCAGAGCGCGCAGGTCGTCGAGCTGAGCCTCCTCCACCCCCGGGCGGACGCGCGAGCGGTCGAGGTCCTCCACCCGCACGAGAAAGCGCGCCCTTTGCGAACGGGCGAACAGCCACGCCAGCAGCGCGGTGCGCAGGTTGCCGAGGTGCAGAGGCCCCGTCGGGCTCGGGGCGAAGCGCCCGTCGGCGTTGGAGCCGATCATGGCCCGATTTGGGATCCTGCACGCCCCCGCAGCCGCTCGAACTCCCGCTCGAAGCGGTCCCACAACTCGTCCTCGGTGAGGCCGAGGCCGGCGGCGTCGCGCACCAGGAGGCCGAGCCGGCCGTAGAGGTCCTCGACCTTCTTTTCGCGCACCGCCTCTCCCACGCCTCGCGCGACAGTGGTCCCGACCCCGGGGCGGCTCTCAATCCAGCCCTCCCGCCGCAACTCGTTGTACGCCTTGACGACGGTGTTGGGCGCGAGCGTCAACTCCTCCGCCAGCGCCCGCACCGTCGGCAGCCTCTCCCCCTCTCGCAACGTCCCTACCTCGATCGCGTGCCGCACCCCCTCCACGAGCTGCGCGTAGATCGGCACCCCGCTCCGCGGCTCTACCTTCAAAAAGACCACCAACACCCGCCTTCAAATATTTGTGTCAACTCTGCATAACAAGACTACGGTAACGCGAGCGTGAGGTCAAGGACGGGGAACGCGCGTGGCGCCTGGGCTAGAGCGCCCAGACGTGGCCCGGCGTCTCGCCGGGGAGGGAAGTTAGGACGACCTTGTGGACGCCGCCACGCCAGAGTTCGCGGCCTATCACCGAGGCGTCGGCCATGCTCCGGCCCGGCTCGACGTCCGTCAGGAGGGCGGCGCGGCGGGCGCTTTTGGGGGTGTTGTGGAAGCCGGCGAGGAGTGCACGGGCGAAGGCGTGCGTGGTGATGGTGTGACCGGGACCAGCGCCCGTGGTCTGCGAGAAGACCTCCGGCCGGTGGACGTGCTCCTCCCCGACGATCTTGCCCAAAGCCCGGGTCCCACCGACGGCGACCACGAGGGTGACTCCTTCTGGCAGGGCGGGCTCGTGGTCCGCCGTGCCTTTCAGCGGGCGTCGGCGCGACCCGTCGGCCTCGACGAGCGTCACCCCATCTTTCGGCGCGAGGGCCGGTATCAGCCCGGCCTCGACGCCACCGATCCTGTTCTTCGAGACGAGGGCGCCGCCGACGAAGGCCGCCCCCCTCTCGGAGAGCGACCCGGCGACCTTCGCCCGCAGCTCGTCGCCAGCTTCGCCGGTGGAGCCGTCGGCGGTCAGGATCGGTCCCACCCTCTCGGCCTCCCCGACGAGCATCTTCGTCGTCGGGGCGACCAACACACCTATGCCCGCCTCTTCAAGCTCGCGGACGGTTCGCAAAATCGCACTCGACTTCCCCCCCGCCCCCACGAAGGCCACCACGTCCCCGCCCCTCATGCCCAGAGCCTTGTAGAGTTCCACAACCCCTCCCCACCGAACCGTAAAACTCTTCCCGCGCCCGTAGCTTTCCGGGCGTGAACACCTTACTGCACTATACCAAGAAAAGATGCTATAAGTACTTTATGCTATGTTGGGCTCGATGGATTACCCTCGTGGGAGTGGGGGTAAGAGAACCGGGCATTTTCGAGTTCGAGGGAAGGGGTAATGGGGTGGCGGAGCAGCGAGAGAGGGTGGAGAGGTTCTCCCAAGAGTTGAGGGGGGGACCACCGCCTTCGGATCGAAGCATCGGGGAGATCGTCAACGCCTTGAGGCCGCAGCTCCAGGAGCTCGTCAACAGGCAGGTCGAGCTCGCCCGCACGGAGCTCACACCCGTCGGGAGGCAGGCGGGCATCGCGATCGGCCTGCTCGTGACCGGAGCGGTGTTCCTGCTGCTGTTCCTGGTCTTCTTCTTTCTGGCGGGGATGTACATTATGGAGGCGGTGGGGTTTCCGTTGTGGGCGGCGGCAGGGATTGACGCTGTTATACTGCTCCTCATCGGCGGAGGTTTGGCCGGGTTGGGCGCGGGCAGGTTGAGAGGGCTGGACCCGAAGCCTCACCGGACCCTGATCTCCCTCCGGCAGAACGTGGAATGGTTGAAGGGGCAGCTTAGGCCGTGAGCGAGAAGAAGATACCAGAGCGCATAGAGCGGGAGATGTTCGAGATTCGGAGCCGCATGGCCCCGGACATGACCGACCTGCGCAAGCACGTCGAACCCCAGGTCCTCGCCGAGCGGGTCAAAACTACCGTCCGCCAGCGCATCCAAGACGCCGTCGAACGCATCAAGGAGAACCTCAAGGCCAGACAGCAGGAGTTGGTCGAATCCGCAAAGCACCAGTTCACCGTGGCCCGCGAGGCCGGCGAGAAGCGCGACCCCGCCCCGCTGACTGATGCCGTCAGGAGCGATCCGCGTCCCCTGGCGATCCTCGCCGTCCTCCTCACCGTCACCCTGTTCATGGCTCGCAAGGTCACCGGAGGCCGGAGCTAAAGCGGTCCACCGAGCGGCTGGGCCCGTCCACGTCCACTTCCAGCCCGTCGGAGGGGCCGCCGGCGACATGACCCTCGCGGCGCTCGCCGCCGCCGGCGCGCCGCTCGAGGAAGTCTCGCGCTTACTGAGACCGCTCGGCGTATCCTTCGAGCTGCGCGTCGAGCCGGTCGAGATCAGCGGCATTCGGGCCTTGCACGTCTCGGTCGAGCACCCCGAGCAGCATGCCCACCGCACCTTCGGCGACATCGAGACGCTCGTCGGAAACGTGGGTCTCCCCGAGCGCGGCGCGGCGCGGGCCCTGGCCGCCTTCCGGCTTCTTGCGGAGGCCGAGGGCGCCGTGCATGGCCGTCCGCCGGAAGAGGTCACCTTCCACGAGGTCGGGGCGGTTGACTCCATCGTCGACGTCGTGGGAAGTTGCATCGCCCTAGAGCTTTTGGGCGCGGAGTCGGTAAGCTGTGGGCCGCTGCCGATGGGTGCGGGGGTAGTTCCCTCGGCACACGGGCCGCTCCCTGTTCCGGGGCCCGCCACGCTGGAGATACTGAAGGGTAAGCGGGTACGCTGGACGGAGGAGCGGTGCGAGACGACCACCCCTACCGGGGCCGCGCTCATGGCAAGCCTGACCGGGGGCCGCTTCACCGACGCCGCACCGCCGATGACGCTCCAAGCGGTCGGCTACGGCGCGGGGCGCCGGACCTTGCGTGACGCCCCGAACCTCCTGCGGGCCGTCGTGGGCGAGGTCGAAGGTGTCGGCGGAACGGGTGACGTGGAGCTAATGGAGACCAACGTGGACGACGCCTCGGGCGAGATCATGGGCGCGGCGGTCGCGAAGCTCCTGGATAGCGGCGCCTTGGACGCGTGGCTGGAGCCCATCGTCATGAAGGGGGGACGCGGCGCGTACAAGGTCTGCGCCCTCGCGAAGGGCGCAGACCGCGAGAGGCTGGCCCGGCTGCTCATGCGCGAGACGGGCTCTCTAGGCGTGCGGCACCGCCCGGTCGGGCGCACCGTGGCCGAGCGACGCGCGGTGGAGGTCGATCTAGCCTACGGGCGGTGCGGGCTCAAGGTCGGGAGCCTCGACGGCGAGGACTTCGTCGCCACGCCCGAGCACGCCGACGTTACCCGTCTGGCTGGGGAGTCCGGGCTGCCGCTGCCCCGAGTCTACGCAGACGCTCTGACGGCTTACGAGCAAAAGAAAGGGACCGACGGGTAAACCTTCGGCCCCTTTCTATAATCCTGGTGGTTTTCGGTTTTCTTTCGGTTAGACGGCCTGGACGTTCTCCGCCTGCATGCCCTTCTTGCCGCGTGTTGCCTCGTAGGAGACCTTGGTACCCTCCTCGAGGGTCCTGAAGCCGCTGCCGCTGATCCCGCTGTAGTGCACGAAGAGGTCCTCGCCACCGTCATCCGGGGAGATGAAGCCGTAGCCCTTCTCGTCGTTGAACCACTTGACCGTTCCCTGGGGCATGTTGTACGTCGCCCGCCTTTCTTTTCCTTTGGGCCTTCTCAACGAAAAGGCCACCCTCGTCCTACGGGCGGCCTCCGCTAAAAACGACCCACCTTCGACTGCGCCAATAAGTATACAGCAAAGACCGGGGCGGTTCGCAAGTCCTGGCCATCCTTAGTGAGCCTTTCAAAACCCTCATGAGAGGTGGTTGAAGCAGATCAAAGA
>JADDPV010000134.1:4941-14760 GCA_016781705.1 Rubrobacter sp. | reverse complement strand
TCCTTGGAGAGTACGGTTTCATGCCCAGAGTATCGCCAAAGATCAACGATCAACGAAGCTGCTGTAGAGGAAAGCGCGCCGCCGTTCCACGTGAGGCGGACGAAGCCGACCAAACAATTCGCCTACTAAACTCAGACGTACCGGAGTTTCGCTCCAGGAGCGGGGGGCGAAATCTTACCGAGAGCGCCCGGACCAAGCCGCGTCGAGGAGCCCCTCAAGCTCCTCCTCGCTCGTCACCGTAGAGTGACGCTGGGGTTCGTCTCGTAACTCCAAGTCATGCTTTGAACGTCGGGCCACGCTAACCAAAGGCGGTATCGCTGCGCGGCAGGAAGATGCGCCTGTAGGTCGCCAGAGCGTAGCGGTCGGTCATGCCGGCGACGAAATCTACCGTCTCCGTCACGTGGTCCGGGTCGCTCTTGGCCCGCTCCTCGCGGTGCTTCAGATAGTGCTCGAAGAGCGCGGCTACGACACCCCCAGCCTTTTCGTTTTCGCGGGAACGGGGGTTGTGGTAGACATTGGCGAAGAGCCAGGCGCGCAGCTCTATCAGGGCTTCGTGGACCTCTCCGGAGAGCCCTATTTCTCCCCTCTCCCTCGACGTGAGGATCATGTCGCGCACCAGCGTGTCTATGCGCTTGCTCATCCGGTCACCCAAAGCGGCGATCGGCGCTTCGGGCAGGTCTTTGAAGCGTATCACGCCCGCCCTGATCGCGTCGTCCACGTCATGGTTGACGTAGGCCACGCGGTCGGCCAGGCGCACGATCTCACCTTCCCGCGTGGAGGGATAACCCTCCCCGGTATGGTTTAAGATACCGTCCCTGACCTCATGCGTGAGGTTCAATCCCTCGCCACCCTTCTCCAAAGCGTCCACGACGCGCAAGGAGTGCTGGTTATGTCTGAAGGTACGGCCGTGGTTTTTCAGGGCGCGTGCCAAAGCCTCCTCGCCGGTGTGGCCGAAGGGGGTGTGGCCAAGGTCGTGGCCCAAGGCTATAGCCTCTGCTAGATCCTCGTTGAGATCTAGAGAGCGGGCGATGGTGCGCGAGATCTGCATCATCTCCAACGTGTGCGTCAAACGCGTCCTGAAGTGGTCCCCGTCCGGCGAGATGAACACCTGCGTCTTGTGCATCAACCTGCGAAAAGCCTTGGCGTGTATTATGCGGTCACGGTCACGCTGGAAAGCGTTGCGCACGCCGTCGGACGGCTCGTGGCGGGGACGCCCGACGCTCTCCTCGCAGGCCCACGCGGGACGTGGGAAGGCGGCGGCGCCGACGTTCGCCAACTCCTTCCCGTCCGGGCTCACGCGGAACGGGGGTCCAGACGGCTCGCCGGAAGGCGCGTGAGCAGCGTGGCGTTGCCCGGGGCATGGGCGGCGACGTGGGCGGAGACGACGCGGCGGACGGCACCTCCGAGGCCGTTTTCGAGGCATGCGCTTTTCAGGGGGCACGCCATCAGGGAGCGCAGGGCACCGAGGGTCGCGGGCGGTATCGGGAAGGCGTCGCCTACGCGGCTCTCGGAGCGGCAGCCGGCACACAGCGCGCCGCCGAGGTCGGGGGCGTAGTGGAGGAGGAGTCCCTCTTCGGCGGCTTCGTCGAGGTCGCGCCCGCACTGGAGGCAGGCGTCGAGGTTGGGGGCGTAGCCGGCCAGAGCGCAGAGCTTCAGGGCGAAGGCGGAGGCGACAGCGTCGTTGTCCCTGGCTTCGCCTCCCTCGCGGGTTTCGAGGGCGTCGAGGGCGTGGTAGAGGAGGTTGAAGAGGCGGCGGTCGGCCTCGTCGCCCCCCGATAGGGCGCGGACGGTGGAGAGGATGGCGCCGGCGGCTTCGAGGCGGGCGAGGTCTTCTCGGACACCGCGGAAGGAGCGCAGGACTTCGACCTGGGTGACGGTGTCGAGGGTACGGCCCTCGTAGGCGAGGAGGTCCACGCACGAGAGCGGCTCCAGGCGCCCGCCGAAGCGGGACTTGGTGCGCCGGATGCCTTTGGCTATCGCCGAGACCAGGCCCCGCTCGCGGGTATAGAGGTCGAGGATGCGGTCGGCCTCGCCGTAGCGGATGGAGCGCAGGACTATGCCCTTAGTCCTGTAGAGCGCCACCCTCAGCCTCCTCCATTATCGCCACGCCCGCGCTCGCCCCGAGCCTGGAGGCCCCGGCGTTGAGCAGGTCGAGGGCGTCCCCGAGGGTGCGAATGCCGCCGGAGGCCTTGATGGAGAGCCCCTCCGGCGCCTCCTGCCTCAGCAGAGCCACGTCACCGGCCGTGGCCCCGCCGGGCCCGAAGCCCGTCGAGGTCTTCACGAAGTCCGCGCCGCTGGCCGCCACTATCTGCACCGCCAGTCGCTTCATCTCGTCCGTCAGGTACGCCGCTTCGATGATCACCTTCAAGACCGCGTCGTTGAGCCCGTTGCTCATCGCGACCGCCCCAATCTCGCGGTTCAAGCTCAAAAGCTCCTCGGCGACGTAGGAGAACTCCCCTGAGAGGAACTTCGAGATGTTCATCACCACGTCCACCTCCGACGCCCCGCCGACGATGGCGTCGCGCACCGCCGCCGCCTTGACCGCCGTCGTGTCCGCCCCGAACGGGAAAGAGACCACCGTCGCGACCTTCACGTCCGTCCCGCGCAGCTCCCTCGAGGCGAGCCTGACGTAGCACGGCGGGACGCACACCGCCGCGAAGTGGAAACGGGCGGCCTCCCCGCATAAGCGGCGGACGTCGCCCTCCCTCGCGTCGGGCTTCAGGAGGGTGTGATCTATAGTCTTCGCGAACTCCCTAACCCTCATCGCCAAATCTACGCCACGCTCCTCTTCCTCAAGGAAAAAACGCCGCCGCGATTATAACCCCAGGCGCTCCAGGAACCGCCGGTCACTCCGCCATCCCGGTGTGACTCTCACCTTGAGATCCAGGTAGATATGTGTCCCTAGCAGGCGTTCCACGTCGCGGCGGGCCTCTGTGCCTATTTGCTTGATGGTGCGCCCCCCTTTGCCGAGCACGATCATGCGCTGCGACGCCCGCTCGACGTGGATGACGGCATAGATGACGGTTACATTGTCCTTGCGCTCCACCTCGTCCACCTCCACCGCGACCGCGTGCGGCACCTCCTCGCGCAAGGCATTGAGTGCCTTCTCGCGGACGTACTCCGCCAGGATCAGGGACTCCGGATAGTCGGTGACGATCCCCTCGGGGAAGTACCGCGGCCCGGGCGGCAACAGCCTGACCACGGCCTCTATCAAGGCATCTATGTTGAGCCCCTTCGCGGCGCTCAAGGAGAAGATTTCTTCGAAGTTCGCGAGGCCGGCGACCTCCTCGACCACCGGGAGCGCCTCCTCGCTGGTACGCAGGAGGTCCGCCTTGTTCAGACACGCGATGGCGGGCGTGCCCGAGTTGGCGACGAGCCGGGCCACGTAGCGGTCGCCGGGGCCTAGGCCGTTACGCGCCTCCCCGACGTCGAAGAGGAGCAGGACGGCGTCGGACTCGGAGAGGCTGTCGAGGACCTGCTGCTGCATGCGACTGCGCAGGGTGTCGCGGGGTTTCTGGGAGCCAGGGGTGTCCACGAAGACCGCCTGGTAGTTAGCGCCGCTGCGGACGCCCCGGACCGAGCCGCGTGTCGTCTGTGGACGCGGCGAGGTGATCGCAACCTTCTGCCCCACGAGCCGGTTGACCAGGGTGGACTTGCCGACGTTCGGTCGCCCCACGACCGCCACGAAGCCGCTCTTGAAGCCGTCTCGATCCTCCCCCGTCATAGCGCCTCCGGGCCGAAAGAGTTGGGCAGGATCTCCTCGAACGGGTAGCGGCGCGGTTCGCTCGACTCGTCGAGCACAACGACCTCCCGGCATCCGAACTCGCGCAGGACCTGCCGGCACGCCCCGCACGGGAAGCAGGGCGCGGCGTTCGGGCTGTAGACGACGACGAGCCTTATCTCGCGGTCGCCGGAGCTGTCCGCAACCATCTTGGCTACGGCGTTGCGTTCGGCGCAGATGGAGAGGCCGTATGAGGCGTTCTCGACGTTGCAGCCGACGTGGATGTCGCCGCTCCCCGTAACGATAGCAGCGCCGACGCGGAAGTTGCTGTAGGGAGCGTATGCTCTTTCGGAGGCCGCGCGGGCGGCCTCGATAGCGTCGTTCGAGCTCATAGAGGCGATTATAGGAGTTGGAAGACGGCGACGGCGAGGAGGGTGCCCAGAGCCGCGCCCGCGGCAACCTGGTAGACCGTGTGTATGCCAGCCTCGATGCGGCTCTGGCAGACCAGGAGGGCCAGGAGGAGCGCGATCAGCGAGGTCAAACCCGCGAATCGCCCCCCCTCTGCCGCGATGAAGCTGGCCGCCACCCACGCGGCGAACGCCACCGCCGCGTGCCCGGAGGGCATCCCGCCGATGAACGGGTTGGGCGCGCGCGTGAGCGCCTTGACCAGCACCACGGCGACGGCGACGAGCAAGAGCGCTACCAGCGTGAGATGCCCCGGCCAGCGCCGCGCGCTCTGCAACGTCTCCAAAGAGAACGGCCCCAGGTCATCGGCCAGGATCAGATAACCCACCGCCAGAGCGCCCACGCTCGTCACGAGCACCGCTCCGGCGGAGACGTCTTTGGCGAGCTTGGCGAGCGGATGGTACTCGCGGGTCACGAGATCCACGGCGAACTCCATCGCCGTGTTAAACATCTCCGCGATGAAAACGGCCACCATGACGAGCACGAGCACCGCGAGCTCGAGCTTCGTCACTCCCACTAGCAGGCTCAGCACCAGCACCGTCGCCGAAGCCACGACGTGAAAGCGCATGTTGCGCTGTGTCCGCACCGCGTACACGAGTCCCCGGTAGGCGTGCCCGAACGACCGCGCGACCCCCTGCTGTCCCTTCAGCGGCTTGAAGCTACCGCTACCCTTCCCCACCAACGCCCGCCTCCCCCAGCACCCCGCGCTGCACCACCGCCATCTCGCTCCCCTCGAAGTCCTCCCCATGGTCCATCCCGGCCAGGTGCAGCGCCCCATGCACCACCAGCTCCTCCACCCCGATACGATCGTGGCGCACGTACTCCGGCGCCACCACCACCTCCCCGACCATCTCCCCATACGGCCCATCTATCTCGAAGCTCAACACGTCGGTCGGAGAGTCTATGCCCCTATGCTTCAGGTTCAGCTCGTGGATAACGCTCAGGGGCACGAGTGCGACCGATACCTCACCTACACGTTCAATGTCTAGGTCTCGGGCGGCCAGCGCGGCGGCGCAGAGGTCGGTCGCGCGCTCGGGAGAGAGCTTGCCGTGGTCCGCTTCGTCGAGGACGGCTACGGAGAAGGGCATCGGTCAGGGGGTCGACGGGTCCTTAGCCTTCGGTTTCGATTCGGCGGAAGCCCCGCCGCCGCCACCGGCGGCGGAGGTCCCGGAGGGAGCTTCGGGGTACTCGATGCGGGGACCGATAAAGCCGATGAGGGCGTCGCAGATGGCGTCTCCGGTTTCGTGGATCTCACGCATCGTCAGCTCGCACTCGTCGAACTGGCCGTCCTCGAGCTTGTGGCGGATGGTGCCGGCGACGATGTCCTCGATACGCTTGCGGGTCGGCTTTTCGAGAGACTTCACGGTGGCTTCGATGGAGTCGGCGAGCATCAGGATGCCAGCCTCCTTGCTCCTGGGACGCGGGCCGGGGTAGCGGAAGTCAGGCTCGCGCACGTCCACGCCGACGAGATCGCCGCCTAAGGAGCCTTCCAGAGCCTTGCGGTAGAAGTACTCGATGCGGGTGGTGCCGTGGTGTTCGCGGATCATGTCGAGGACCTCGATTGGCAGGTTCCACTCGCGTCCGAGCTTCAGCCCGTCCTTGACGTGGCGCTTGATGACGCGGGCCGAGAGCGTAGGTGGGAGGGTCGTGTGGGGGTTCATGCCCGAGATCTGGTTCTCGATAAAGTACTGCGGGTGCTCGAGCTTGCCGATGTCATGGTAGTAGGCGCCAACGCGCGCGAGCAGCGGGTCTGCCCCGATGCGCTCGGCCGAGCTTGCCGCTAGGCTGCCGACCTGCATCGAGTGCGTGAACGTCCCCGGTGCCCCCTCCAGAAGCTTGTGAAGGAGCGGGTTGCCCGTGTCGGCGAGCTCCAGGAGCTTCTGCGGCGTGAGGATGTTGAACGCATTCTCTAGCAGCGGTAGGAGGACCATCGCGAGCGCCAGCGAGAGCAGGCCGTTGGCGACCCCGATCCCGCCCTGCGCCAGCGCCGTTCGCAAGCCGCCGCCCCCAATCAGGGCGACCGCGAACGTCACCACGCCGGAGACGAGGGCGATGAGCAGGCCCGCCCGCAACAGTTCCGTACGAGGCCCGACGCGCAAGACCGTGTAGATCGCGAACCCCGAGACGAGCATGAGCGCCGCGGTGAGGAAGAAGTCGTTGCCGCCGATGATGCCGGTGTTCACGCCGACGAAGACGACCATAACGAACATCAGGCGCGGCCCGAGGAGTATCGTGCCCAGGATGGAGAGGCCCGCGAGCGGTATCAGGTAGGAGGGCAACGAGAGCAGCACGAAGAGCCGGGCGAGGGCGGTGAACAGGATCAGCAGCGAGGCGGCGAGCATGAGCCGGGTGAGGGCGTTGCGCTTGAGGATTTTGCGCCCGAACCGCTCGAAGAAGTACCAGGCGATCCACATCTCCGTCGCCGCGACTATCCCTACGCCTAGGAACATGGTCCACGGGTTGAACCCGCCGACGAGGCCCAGAGCCTCTAGCTGGGCGAGGTCCTCTCGGTCGACTACCTCCCTGCTGGCGACGACGCGCTCGCCCTGCAAGACGCGCCCCGTAACCGGCTCGACTCTGGCGGCGGCCTGACGACGCTCCTCCTCCGTCGCCTCCCGGTCCACGATGTAGTCGGGCTCCAAGAAGCCCCGGCTCAAGGCTGCGACAGCGGCCGCAAGCTCGCCGGAGGCGTCCCGGCGTGCGGCCTCCTCGAGTCTCTCGCGCCCCTCCGAGAGCGTGACGACGGAGGCGGTCCGGGCCTCCTCTACGCCGTCGTCGGCGACAGGGGTCGCACGGTAGAGCTCGGCGAGGTTCTCGACGACGTATTGCTCGGCGGCGTCCACCTGCCGGTCGTCGAGAAATACGAGCGAGCGGGCCACGTCCTCCGGCAGCACGAATGGCGCCACGCCCAGGACGCCGGCGACCTTCTCCTCAGGTGGGCGGTCCTGGGCGCGTATGCGCCGGACCTCGTCGAAGAAGCCGCGGACGGCCTCCGTCTCGCGGGTGGAGACCGTCTCGTCCTGTCGATAGACGACCGGCGCGCGGTTTCGGGCCTCCTCGCGGGCAGCGTCCGTGGCAACGGGGTCCTCGTAGGTGACGGATCTCTGGGCGTAGACGTCGTCCCCGGCCACGCTACCCACCTCGTAGTTCCCCGCGTCCCGCGGCAAGTCCAACGAGACCAAGGGTCTGATGTCGAAGCCGATCAGGATCGTCAACGAGAGCCAGGTGAAGAGGAGTATCCCCGCGTACACCCGCCTCCTGGGCAACCTTTCGAGCCGTGCCCTAGATCGCTCTATCCACGTCTGCTCCCGATGGAACTCCTCCGCCCGCCTCGTGGGGGGTAGACTCGCCTCCTCGGGTCCCTGCCCGTTTGGGGCCGAGGCGTTCGGAGTGATCCCGTCCTCCAGGCGCGCCTCGGGGACGGTGGCTGGTCGGGCTTCTTTGTCGCCGGGGTCGTTGGTCACGACGCGCTCCCTTTTGCGGGTTCCCCTAACGTTCCTCGGGGGCGTTATTTGCCCCTTCGTAGGCGTCTACTATGCGCATGACGAGGTCGCTGCGCACGATATCCTCGCGCCTGAGGCGCACGAAGGCGACGCCCTCGACGCCGGTGAGCGTCTCCCTCGCGTCCTCCAGTCCGCTCATTCTCCCCTTCGGTAGGTCCACCTGCGTGGCGTCGCCTGTTATGACCATCTTGGATCCGAACCCCAGGCGCGTCAGGAACATCTTCATCTGCTGCGGGGTGGTGTTCTGCGCCTCGTCGAGGATTACGAACGCGTCGTTCAGCGTCCGGCCACGCATGAACGCTAGCGGGGCTATCTCGATGGTGCTGCGCTCGAGGTGTGCCTGGAACCTGTCCGGGTCGACCATCTCGTAGAGCGCGTCGTAGAGCGGCCGGAAGTACGGGTCCACCTTCGCCATCACGTCCCCTGGCAAGAAGCCCAAAGACTCCCCCGCCTCGACCGCGGGCCTCGTCAGGATGATCCTGCTGACCTCACCCCGGTTGAGCGCGTCCACCGCCAGCGCCACCGCGAGGTAGGTCTTCCCGGTCCCCGCCGGCCCTATCCCGAAGACAACCTGATGCTTCCTTATAGCGTCGGTGTACGCCTTCTGGTTGCGGGTCTTGGGGGAGACTCTGCGACCCCGGTGCGTGAGGATGATATCTCCCAGGACCTCCTTACCCGCCGCGCCGTCCACTCCCATCTTGTAGAGTCGCTCGGCCGTCTCGGGGGTCGGATGGTTCCCGTTCTCGGCGAGCTCGACGAGGCCGTCGAAGACCACCTCGGCCCTATCCACGGCCGCCTCGTCGCCGCGCAACACGATCTCGTTCCCCCGTACGATCACCTCGCACTCCACGAGGTCCTCGACACGCCGCAAGACCACGTCCCGCTCCCCGAAAACCTCCAGCATGCGCCCGGGCGGCACCACCAGCTTCGCCTCGACCCGGCTACCCGTCCCAGTCGTGATGTCCGTCTCTCCTCCTTAACCTTCCGCTACAGCTTCCGCCACGGCTTTACTTCTGCCCCTGCAACCGCTCCCGCGCAACCGCGGAGAGGCGGCGTCCGTCGGCCCCGCCCCCGGCCATCGCGGTCGCCCGGCCCATCACCACGCCCATCTCCCGCATGCTCGTCGCGCCGGTCTCCTCTATGGCCCGGTCCACGATCTCCCCGAGCTCCTCGTCCGAGAGCGGGGCGGGCAGGTAGCGGCGGACGACCTCCGCCTCCGCGGCCTCGGCTTCGGCGCTCTCCTCGCGCCCGGCCTTGCGGAACGCCTCCACCGACTCCTCGCGCTGCTTGAGCTGGCGCCGCAACACGCCCATCTCCTCGTCGTCGGAGAGGGGCTCACCCTTGTCTATCTCGGCATTCTTGAGGGCGGCGCTGAGCATGCGCAGGGTGCCGAGGCGTGCCCGGTCGCGGGCCTTCATCGCCTCTTTGGTGTCGCGCGAGATGTCGTCCCTTGCGCTCATGGCATGCTCAACCTGCGACCGCCCATCACGTGCGCGTGCAGGTGGAGGACCTCCTGGCCGGAGTCGGGGCCGTTGTTGATCCTGAACGCGTACCCGGACTCGGCGACGCCCTTTTTCTCCGCCACCGCCTGCGCGACCTCGAAGAGGCGCTTGGTTATCCCATCCGGCAACCCTCCTACCTCCGCCATCGAGGGGACGTGTTCCCTGGGGATGACGAGCACGTGTACCGGGGTTTTGGCGTTGATGTCCTCGAAGGCGATCACGCCCTCCTCCTCGTACACGACCTCAGCTTCCATCTGCCCCTTGGCTATCTTGCAGAATATGCAGTCGTTCTCGCTCATCCGCTCCTCGCTACGCTCCTCACACGCTCCAACGCCACGCACCCGCGCGCCACCGCCACCATCCCCGCCGTCTCGCTCCTGAGGCGGAATGGCCCGAGCGACGCGAACCGCAGACCCACATCCTCGGCGAGCGCCAGCTCGCCCCCGCCCCAACCGCCCTCCGGCCCCACGAACAACCCGACCGGCCCCTCCGCCGTCGGCCCGATCGTCAACACGTCCTCCAGCGCCTGCAACCCCGGCCCGTTGTGCAGCAGCACCCCGCCCTCCCCCGCCGCGCGTGCCGCCTCCGCGAAAGTGAAGGGCTCTCCCACCTCCGGCACGCGCAACCG
>JADDPV010000134.1:0-4930 GCA_016781705.1 Rubrobacter sp. | reverse complement strand
GGGCCGCTGCGCGCGCCACCCGGCGCCACCTCTCGACCTTGCCGTCCCCCGGCGAGAGCCGCATCACGCCCCGCTCAGTAGCGAGCGGCACGACGCGCCCGACCCCCAACTCCGTCGCTTTCTCCACTACGAGATCCATGTGCCGGCCTTTCGGGACGGCCTGGTAAAGGGTGACGTCGCCGCCGTCCTCCACGGCGGGACGCTCCTCCAGCACCTTCGCCTCCCGGCCACCTGAGAGTCCGGCGACGAAGAGCCTGCCCCCGGCGTCTACGACTTCGATCTCGTCGCCCGCCCGCGCACGCAGCACCTTGAAGACGTGACGCGCCTCCTCCTCGGGGAGTCGCAGGGCATCGCCGGCCACTAGCCGGGCTTCGTAGAAAACACGCGTTATCGTCACGGACGATCCCCCTACCAGACCTACCGGAAGACGCTCCTGAGACGGTCGAAGAACGAGGAGGCTTCGCCGCCATTGTACGTCTCCTCGCCACTCACCTCCTCGAAGCGCCGCAATAGCTCCCGCTGCTCCCCGTTGAGCCGCGTCGGCACCATCACGTCCACCAGGACCTTGAGGTCGCCCCGCCCACGGCGCCTCAGGCGCGGCATCCCTTCACCCCGCAACGTCAGGGTCGCCCCCGGCTGCGTCCCGGGCTCCACCCGCAACTCCCGCGTCCCCGTCAGCGTGGGCACCTCCGTCTCCGTCCCCAACGCCGCCTCCACAAAGCTAACCCGCATCCTGTGGATCAGATCATCCCCGTCGCGCATCAGCTCCGGATCTTCCGTCACATTCACCTTCACGTACAGGTCACCGGCGCGAGCGCCCCGCTCGCCGGCATGACCTCCGCCGGTGTGGCGGATACTCATCCCGCTTTCGATGCCGGCGGGTATACGCACCTCGCGCGTCTCGACTTCGGCAACGCGCCCCGAGCCGCGGCAGTTCTCGCACGCGACCAGGATCTCATGCCCGCTCCCCAGGCAAGTCGGGCACGCCTGTGTACTGACTATCTGCCCCAACAGGCTCTCCCGCACCGTCCTCACGGCCCCGACACCACCGCACGTCTCGCACCGCCGCGTCTCCGTACCCCCGAGTCCCTCGCAGACAGCGCACTCCTTCACGGTCTGGACCTTGACCTCACGTTCCACTCCCGACGCCGCCTCCCGGAGCGAGACTTCGACCTCAACCTCCGCGTCGTCCCCGCGACTCGGAGCGCGCCCGGAGGTGCCGGCGTCTCCGAAAAAGGAGCCGAAGGGGCTCGCGCCGCCGCCGAATCGGTCGCCGAAGAACGCCTCGAAGATGTCCTGGAAGCCGCCGAACGGGTCGCCGCCCGCGCCGGGGCTACCCGCGCCGCGGGGGACGCGGTGACCGTAGGTGTCGTAGGCGCGCCGGGACTCGGGGTTCGAGAGCACCTCGTGGGCCTCGGTCAGCTCCTTGAAGCGGTCCTCGGCGCCGGGGTCGTCGGGGTTGGCGTCCGGGTGGTGCGAGCGGGCGAGGCGGCGGTAGGCTTTCTTGATCTCCGCCTCCGAGGCTCCCTTCGAGAGGCCTAGGACCTCGTAGTAGTCGCGCTTCCCGTCCATGCTATAGACCCTGGGCCAGGCGTTCGGTCAGGGTCTCGGCCGCCGAGCGAACCGTGAGAATGGCGGCATCGTACTCCATGCGCTTCGGGCCTATAAGCGTCACGACGCCGTACGGCCTCTCGCGGTCGCCGTAGGCCGCAGCGACCAGGCTCGTGCCCGGCAGGGCGTGCGAGATCGGCTCGCCCCCGATGGACACGACCACGCCGGAGGGGTTCGAGACAGAGCGCCTCAAAGCGTCGCCGACGAGCCGCAGGAGAGAGCGCCGCCGTTCGAAGATCTCCACGACCGCCGACAGGCTCGCCGGGTCGAGGTCGTCCAGGCGGGCGAAGAGCGCCGCGGCGCCGCGGATGAAGAGGCCCTTCTCCGTGGCCCGGCCCAGGACCTCGACGGCCTCCAGGACCGCGCCTACGGCGAGCGGGTTGTAGTCCGAAAGGTAGCGGCGGGCGGTGGCGAACTCCAGGCTCCCCGCGCCCAGCGGTCGGCCGCCGAGGAAGGAATTGAGGGAGCCCAGGATCTCGCTCAACTCCGCGCCCTCCACCGACGGCGGCAACGCTATCGTCGTGCTCGATACGTGCCCGCTCTCGGTAGAGACCGCGATCAGGTACGCCCCCTCCCGCAGCATCAAATGGTCCACCCGCGCCACCGGATCGCCTAGGGCGCCCGGCCCCGCGACGACCGCGAGCAGGCGCGTCACCTCGCTCATCCCCTCCGATACCCCCTGCAGCAGCTCGTCCACCCCACCGTAACCCTCCGGCGCCCGGAACGGTAAACCCGTGCCCGGCTCGCCGCGCTCGCGCAGCAGGTAGTCCACGTAGTAGCGGTATCCCATATCCGTCGGCACGCGTCCCGCCGAGGTGTGCGGGTGCGTCAGCAGCCCCTCCACCTCTAGCGTGTTCAGCTCCGCCCGGATCGTCGAGCTGCTCGCGTCAACCGCCTCCGCAAGGGCGTGGCTGCCCACGGGGGTGCCCGTGCGGATGTAGAGCTCCAGGGTCTTGACCAGAATTTCGTGTCGCCGCGGAGTGAGCTTCACGCGACAGATTTTACCACGAGGTCCGTTTCTTCCCCTACAGGGAGCCGGTACTCAAGCTCCGGGCCTACGGACCGCAACGAGTTCCAAAGTCTACGTCCGAAAGGTCGGACTGGAGCGCGACGACGAGCCACGAGCGCCGTCAGCCACCGATACGGCGAGCTCCACAATTGATCCCGCCACGAGCCAAGACTACACTCCGTCCCCGTGGACTACCATGACGTCAGCAACATCCAGCCCGGCAAACGAGGCGGCAAGCCGACTATCGAGGAAATGTGCGTCGCCGTCCAGGACGTTTTGGAGTACCTGGCCGGCGGCATGAGCGAGGCATCCGCCAAACCGGCGTGGCTGCGCGTGATCAACGCCCCGACCTTGGTCACCGCAGAGTTGCTCCGGGAGCACCACGCTACGAAGCCGCGCTACTCGCACTAGCCTGAAGATCGTTCGACGCCGAGCGCCGAAAATTTCGTCGGTAGCCCCGTCGCGATCACCCGCGCAAAACCCCAGCCCCACGCGCCGCTTCAGACGCGTAGCGCCGCCAGGAAGGCTTCTTGCGGGATCTCGACGCCCCCGACCTGCTTCATGCGGCGCTTGCCGGCTTTCTGCTTCTCCAGGAGCTTCCTCTTGCGCGAGATGTCACCGCCGTAGCACTTCGCGGTGACGTCCTTGCGGTAGGCGCGCACAGTCTCGCGCGCGATGATGCGACGGTCCATCGCCGCCTGGATCGGCACCTCAAACTGCTGGCGTGGGATGAGCTCCTTGAGCTTCTCGGTCAAGGCTCGCCCACGCTGGTACGCCTTGTCGCGGTGGACGATAATCGAGAGCGCGTCCACCACGTCCCCCGAGACCAAGACCTCAACCTTCACGAGATCCGCAGCCTCGTAGCCCTTCGGTTCGTAGTCAAAGGAGGCGTAGCCGCGCGTGCGGCTCTTCAGAGCGTCGAAGAAATCTGTGATGATCTCGGCGAGCGGCAAATCGTAGGTCAACTGCACCCGCCGAGTCGAGATGTACTCCATCCCGACCTGCTCCCCCCGCCGCTCGTGGCACAACCCCATCACGGCCCCCACGTACTCCTTCGGGCAGATCAAAGTGGCGCGCACCACCGGTTCCCGGATCTCCTCGAACGAATCCGGCAGGTCGCTCGGGTTGGTTATGACCTCGACCTCCCCGTCCACCACGACCTCGTACCGCGCGCTCGGCGACGACGCGATGAGGTCCAGGTCGAACTCCCGCTCCAGCCGCTCCTGCACGATCTCCATGTGCAACAGCCCCAGGAACCCGCACCTGAACCCGAACCCCATACGGGAGTTCTCCGGCTCGAAGAACAACGAAGCGTCGTTCAACTGCAGCTTCGCCAATGCGTCCCTCAGCCGCTCAAAGTCGTCGCCCTCCGTCGGATAGAGGCCCGAGAACACCATCGGCAACGCCTGTGAGTAGCCGGGCAATGGCTCGCGGGCGGGCCTCGCCACCCGAGTCGCCGTGTCGCCAACGCGCAGCGCCTCTATGTCCTTGAGCCCAGCGACCACGTAGCCGACCTCACCCGCCCGTAAAGCTGGCAGCGCCGTGGGCTTGGGCGAGTAGCAACCGACCTCCAGGAGCTCGAAGCGCTCGTCGGACCTCATCGCCCGGACCTCGTCGCCCTTCTTCAACTCCCCGTCCACGAGGCGCACGAGCGAGACCACGCCGCGGTAGGGGTCGTAGTAGGAATCGAAGACCAGGCCGCGCGTCTCCTCATGCTCCGTCTTCGGAGCCGGGACACGGTCCACGACCGCGTCGAGTACGTCCACGACGCCCTCGCCGGTCTTGGCGGAGATCTTGAGTATCTCCTCCTCGTCCACGCCCAAGAGCTCGACCAGCTCCTCGGTGACCCCCGGCACGTCGGCTATCGGGAGGTCTATCTTGTTGAGGACCGGGATGATTTCCAGGTCCTGCTCCATCGCCAGGTACAGGTTCGCCAGCGTCTGTGCCTGGATCCCCTGGCTCGCATCCACGACGAGCAACGCCCCCTCGCAAGCGGCGATGGCGCGCGAGACCTCGTACGTAAAGTCCACGTGGCCCGGCGTGTCTATGAGGTTGAGGGTCCACTCCTCGCCGTCGTCGCGTTTGTACAGGACTCGCACGGCCTGCGCCTTGATGGTAATGCCGCGCTCGCGCTCGATGTCCATGGTGTCCAGGATCTGGTCCATCCGCTCCCGCTCGGGTACCGCCTCCGTTATGTCCAACAAACGGTCGGCGAGCGTACTCTTACCGTGGTCTATATGCGCGATGATGCAGAAGTTACGGGTACGTTCGATGCTTTTCACCCGATGATTTTACCATTTTCGCCGTGAT
>JADDPV010000231.1 GCA_016781705.1 Rubrobacter sp. | reverse complement strand
GGTGGCTCCAACGAGCTTTAGGGGCGTGCAGACGAAGGTGAAGCGGTGGGCTCCCGCGGCGGCGAGCTCGTCGGTCTTGAGGTTCTCGATTATGTAGATGCCGCGGCGGGCCAGCAGGATCAAATGCCCCGGCAGCAGGCAGCCGAGGTCGGGATCCACGAGCCCGGGGACGTCCCAGGCCATGTTGTCCGCGCCGACGGCGATCACCCCCTTCTCCGCGAGCCAGCGCGAGGCGTCCGTCGACATGCCGGGACCGGCGAGGTAACGCTCCGTATCGTTCCAATAGGGAGCGTTGCCGGTGTGGACGAGCGCCACGCTCCCCGGCTCGACCGAAACGCCTTGCCCCTCGCAGCACGCCTCGAGGTCCTCCACCGTGACGACGCGGCCGGGTTCGAGGGATTCGACGCCCTTCGATGCCGCAACGTCGAGCAGGACGCCGGGGGCGAGGATCGGCGGTATCTCCTCGGCGGCGAGCTTCGAGAATCCGTGCGAGGACTGCACCTCGCCAACGGGGACGCCACCGTAGAGGGTGAGGTCGTCGGCCTGGTGGCAGATGGCGTCGATGTGGGTGCCGCTGTGCTCGCCGCAGATGATGACGCCGGCCGCGCTTGTCCGGGGCCCGGTCTCGTCGGGGCGGTACTGGTCCTCGTGGTGGCGATGGAGGAGGTAAGAGTAGCCCGCCTGCCTGTGAGTAGGGTACATGGGCATCTCCGGCGCGCGCGGCTGCTCCAGGTCGAAGACGCGGGAGGCGCCGCCGAGTTCCGGCACGGGGGCGCGGGGCGCCGGCGAAGTAATCGCGCGGTCCTGCTCGCCCTCCCGGGCTTCGGTCGGTACCTCTGCTCGCGGACCGGTCTGGGCCTCCAGATCCGCGATCAACCCTCCACCGCTGCCGTAGTTCTCCGGCGGGATGTCGTGCAGGATGACCTTGATGCTCTCCCGGCGCGAGCCGGCGACGTCTTGCAGGGCGTCGGTGATCTTGCCTACCAACGCCCTCCTCTGGTCCGTGCTGCGGCCCGCAAGCCATTCGACCCTCACGATCGGCATACCCCTCCACCTCCGATTCTTCTAGGCAACGTTCCCCGGGCAAGTCTGCCAAACCCGTGGCCAGGGTCAACGGCGGTGGGATCGCAAAACCCCGTGCGGCGGGCCGGAGTCCGTAACGGCGGCTCGATCTATAATCCGCCCGAGGGGAGTAGGAGTTCTACGCAGTCTGGAGGAGCTCTTGGAGAGGACGGAGAGAGCCGGCGTGGTGCCGACCTCCGTACGGAGGGTCGTGGTCGCGAGCTTCGTCGGGACTACGATCGAGTGGCACGGCTACTTCATCTACGGGACGGCGGCGCTCGTCTTCCCCGCCCTCTTCTTTCCGGGCTTCGGCGAGACCGCGGGGACCATCCTCTCGTACACGACGTTCGCCGTTGGCTTTCTGGCGCGTCCGTTGGGCGGGCTCGCCTTCGGGCACTACGGGGACAAGATCGGCCGGAAAGCCGTGCTGGTGCTGACGCTCCCGATCATGGGCGTCGCGACCTTCCTCGTCGGGTGCCTGCCAGCCTACGCCCCCATCGGGGTCGCCGAGCAGAGGGGGCAGGTTTGAAGGACGCGGTACGGCTCGGGGTAGACGTAGGCGGGACCTTTACCGACCTCGTCGCCCTCTCGCAGGGTCGCCTCGTCACCGCGAAGGTGCCCTCGACGCCGAGGGATCAATCCCAGGGCGTGATGAACGCGGTAAACACCTCCGGGGTGGAGGCGTCTTCCGTCGTCGCCCTCGCCCACGGGATGACCGTGGCGACGAACGCTCTGCTGGAGCGTCGCGGCGCCCGCACGGCGCTCGTGACGACCGAGGGCTTCAGGGACATGTTGGAGATAGCCAGGCAGAATCGGCCCTCCCTGTACGATCTGGCCCAGGCCCGTCCCCCCGCCCTCGTCCCGCGCGGGCTCCGCTTCACCGTGAAGGAGAGAATGGGGCCGGATGGCGAGATCGAGCCGCTCAGCGAGGAGAGTCTGAACGAGGCCGTCGCCGCCGTCCGTGAGGAAGGGGTCGAGGCGGTGGCGGTCTGCCTCCTCTTCGCGTTCGCGCACCCGGAGCACGAGCGGCGGGTCGGGGAGGTGCTGAGGGAGGCGCTGCCGAACGTCCACGTCTCACTCTCCAGCGAGGTGCTCCCGGAGTTTCGCGAGTACGAGCGGTTCTCCACGACCGCCGCCGACGCGTACCTGGCCCCGAGGCTCGCGGCTTATCTGAGGAACCTGGCGGGGAAGACCGGGGAGGCCGGGGCCCCGGCGCTCTTGATCATGCAGTCCTCCGGCGGCGTGGTGCCCATAGGGGACGCGATCTCGGACGCCGCGGGCTGCGTCCTCTCGGGCCCGGCGGGCGGGGTCGTGGGGGCCGCGTACGTCGGGTCTCTGGCCGGCCACCGCGACCTCCTGAGCTTCGACATGGGCGGGACGAGCACGGACGTCGCCGCGATCATCGACGGCGAGGCCAGACCACGACGGAGACCGTGGTCGCGGGCGTCCCCATCAAGCTCCCGATGGTCGACGTCCACACGGTGAGTGCGGGCGGCGGCTCCGTAGCCTGGGAGGACGCCGGCGGGGCTTTACGCGTCGGCCCCCGCTCCGCCGGCGCCGAACCGGGTCCGGCGGGGTACGGCAAGGGCGGCACGGAACCGACCGTCGCGGACGCGAACCTCTACCTCGGCTACCTGGAGGACGGGGCGAAACTGGGCGGCGAGGTGATCTTGAACCGCGAGCTGTCGGAGGAAGCTCTCGCGAGGCTCGGGCAGGAGGTGGGTCTGGACGCTCCGGAGGTGGCGCTCGGTATCGTGCGGGTCGCCAACACCGAGATGGTCCGGGCGCTGCGCGTCATCAGCGTCGAGCGCGGCCTTGATCCCCGGGAGTTCGCCCTCCTCGCGTTCGGCGGCGCCGGCGGCATGCACGCCTGCGCCCTGGCCGAGGAACTCGGCATGGAGAGGGTCCTCGTCCCCCGCGCAGGCGGCGTCTTGAGCGCGCTCGGCCTGGCGATCTCCGACCTCCGCCGGGACTACGTGCGGCCGCACCTCACGGACCTCGCGGGAGCGGAGCTGGAGGAGGTCGAGAGCAGGTTCGCAGAGATGGAGGAGGCCGCCGCCGGCGACCTCGAAGGGCCAGACTTCGCCCGCCGGGCCGACCTGCGCTACCGGGGGCAGTCCTTCGAGCTGACAGTGGAGGCCGGTTCCTTGGAGAGCCTGGAGGGCCGCTTCCACGACGCCCACGAGAGGCGCTACGGCTACCGGATGGAGGGCGAGGGGGTGGAGCTCGTGAACCTGAGGCTCGTCGCGACCGTGCCCGTGGAGAAGCCGACTCTGGAGGAGGGGCCGGCGAGCGGGGAGGCCGAGCGGGGGCGCCGGGAGGCGAGCTTCGACGGCGAGGGGCATTTCGGGGGGAGGTGGCGGTGCTCCATCGGGAGCGGATGGGCAGGAGCTCGCAGGTCACGGGGCCGGCGGTGGTGGAGTTCGGGGAGGCGACTTGCGTGGTTAGGCCCGGCTGGCGGGGGCGGGTGGACGGGGTCGGGACGCTCGTGCTGGAGAGGGGGTGAGGGCGTGGATCCGGTGACTCTCTCCGTGCTCGCGAGCGCGCTCGGCGGGATCGCCGAGGAGATGGGGGCGGTCCTGATCCGGGGCGCCTACTCCTCGAACATAAAGGAGCGCCGTGACTGCTCGACGGCCCTCTTCGACGCGCGGGGCCGGATGGTCGCACAGGCCGAGCACATCCCGGTCCATCTCGGCGCGATGCCCGAGGCCGTCCGGGCGGTGATGGGGAGAAGCCCCGAACCCGGCGACGTCTTCGCCATAAACGATCCCTACTCCGGCGGGACCCACCTGCCGGACATCACCCTCGTCTCCCCCGTAACCGATGAGGGAGAGATCGCCGGCTACGCCGTCACCCGCGCGCACCACTCGGACGTGGGCGGTATGCGGCCGGGGAGCATGCCGAGCGATTCGCGGGAGGTCTACCAGGAAGGCATCATCATCCCGCCGGTCCGTCTCGTGCGCCGTGGGGAGTACGTCGAGGACGTCCTGGACCTCCTCCTGGCGAACGTCCGCACCCCCGCCCTGCGGCGCGGCGACCTCCGCGCCCAGATCGCCGCGAACAATATCGCGGGTGTTCGCGTCGGCGAGCTTATCGAGCGGCGCGGGAAGGACCTGGTCCTGGAGGCATTCGACGAGGTGATCTCCTACACCGAGAAGCGCACCCGGGAAGCCATAAGGAACCTCCCCGACGGCGAAAGTTCCGCCGAGGACTTCCTCGAAGGCGACGGCACCACCGACGAGGACATCCCAGTGAGGGCGACCGTCAGGGTAGAGGGCGACTCGATGACGGTCGACTTCGCCGGCACCTCCGGTGCCGTGCGCGGCAACGTGAACTGTCCGCTCCCGGTGACCCGCTCTGCGTGCTACTTCGCCCTGCGCGTCCTCCTCCCGAAGGACGTCCCAGCGAACGCCGGCACGTACGCTCCGCTCGAGATAAAGGCCCCAGAGGGCAGCCTCGTCAACGCGAAGAAGCCCTCGGCGGTCGTCGCCGGCAACGTCGAGACGAGCAACCGGATCGCCGACACCGTCCTCGCCGCCCTCTCCCCCTTCGCCCCGGATGAGCTGCCGGCCCAGGGCCAGGGGACGATGAACAACGTCATCATCGGAGGCTCGGGCAACGGGGGCTGGACGTACTACGAGACGATCGGGGGCGGCCAGGGGGCGAGCCGCAAGGGTCCCGGCCCCTCCGGCGTCCACGTCGGCATGAGCAACACCCTGAACACCCCCGTCGAGGCCTTCGAGATGGAGTACCCCATGCGCGTAAGGCGCTACGAGCTCGTCTACGGCTCGGGCGGCGACGGCGAGCACCGCGGCGGCGACGGCATCGTTCGCTCGGTAGAGGTACTCGAAGGGGGAGCGAGCCTCTCCCTGCTCGCCGACCGCAGACGCCACGGACCGCGCGGCGCCAACGGCGGCGGACCCGGTGCGGTAGGCGAGAACCTCTTGAACGGCGAGGAGCTTCCGCCGAAGACGAGCCGGGAGTTGGAGGAGGGCGACGTCGTCACCGTAAAGACGCCGGGCGGCGGCGGATACGGGCGAGCCGGGTAGTTTACCCGCCGCGTTCCGTCTCCCGCCCCTCCTGCTCGCCCCCTCGCAGGCCGCGAACGAAGGTCTGCAGCAACCGGCGGAAGCTCTCGTCGAGGTCGAGCGGGAGCCCGAACCCTCCGGCGGATTCTAGCGTGGTGAAGCCGTGCACGAGGCTGCGCAAACCCCGAGCAGCGTGCACCGCGTCGTCGCCACTCAGCCCGTAAGACCGGAGCACGACGATCACCGTCTCGGTCGTTTCTCCCTGGGCTTCCCGAAGCTCCCGGTCCTCGGGTTCCGAGGGCCGGGAGGCCCGGATCGTGGCGGCGTAGAGCCCCGGGTGCTCCTTCACGAAGGCGCGATAAGCCTCGCCGAGCGCCACCACCGCTTTGTCCGTCGTCTTGCCGACGGCGGCCCGTCCGAGCCTGGCGCCAAGCTCACGGGTTCCGAAAAGCGCCAGCTCGCGCCGCAGGCCTTCGAGCCCGGCGACGTGGTTGTAAAGCGAGGGCGTGCGGATGCCGAGGCGCAAGGCGAGGGCGGCGAGCGTCACCCCATCAAGTCCCTGCTCGTCGGCGAGGGCGGCGGCGGTCCCGACCACCGCCGCCCGATCCAACCCGACCCTTGGAGACACTTCTTTAGGCGATCCCGCGCGCAGCGATGCCCGAGCGCGTCCCCACCTTGCGCTCGGCGACCCCGATGGCCCGGTCCATGGCCGGTAGGGGATCTTCGAGGACCTTCCCGTGCCCCACCGCCAGCCGCGAAGGCTCGAGCGTCCGCAGCCTGTTCGCGCTCTCGAGCGCGGTCGGCCCGTGCCAGGTGGCGAGGGCCGGGAAGGGGAAGAGCGGCCTCACGACGCCGGAGACGGCGACGCCGCCTCGGGTCTGGTAGGCGTCGCCGGCGATCAAGGTCCCGTCCCTTGCGTCGAAGAAGGCCACTTGCCCCGGCGTATGCCCGGGTGCTGCGACGACCCGAAGGGAGCCGATGCGGTCTCCGTCGGAGAGCTCGCCCGTAGGATGCGTCGCGCACGTCTGGTACCCGCCACGCGGCTTGTCCTGCGGCTCGCCCGGATCGAGCGAGCGGTCGCCGCGCAAGAATCGAGCATCGCGCGCGCCTATCAAGACCTCGACCGCCGGCAGCGCCTCGCGCAGCCGGTCGAGCGATCCGACGTGATCGCCGTGAGCGTGCGTTATCGCGATCCGGCGGATCCGCCCGCCGTACCCGCGCGCCGCCTCCAGAATCTCCCCGTCGCAGCCCGAGATCCCCGTGTCCACGAGCGTGAACCCGTCGTCCTCACGTACCAGATACACGTTGATCGGGAACATCCTCGGGTAGCGCGTCAACCGAACCAGATGCTCGCCGTAAGCCGTCGCCTCCATCGTCCGATCCTCTCCGTGGTCGCCCCACATCCTTAAACTAATATAAGTAGTTTATATCCTAATTATATTAGTTTCGCAAGCCCGGATTTTTCGGGTACCGGGATTTGTGGGGAAGTTAATCGGGTTCGAGGAGGTGACGGTTGGGGCTCTGTGTGGGGTTGGATCGTTTACCATTGGGGCATGGCCAACGTCGCGCGAAGCTCCGCTGCCGTACCGACCCTTCCTCCCGGGCCCAAAGGAAGCTTGCTCACCGGCAACCTCTCGGAGTACATGCCGGACCAGCTCGGCTTTCTCACCCGGAGCGCGAAGCGGTACGGGGACGTGGTGCGGTTGCGGTTCCTGAACGTGCCACTTTACCTCCTGAACCACCCGGACCACGTCGAGTACGTGCTCGTCAAGAACAACCGGAACTTCATCAAGGACCGGGCGGAGCGCTCGGGGTTGCGGTTTTTGGGGCAGGGTCTCTTGACGAGCGAGGGAGAGCCCTGGCGGCGCCAGCGGAGGCTCGCCCAGCCCGCGTTCCACCGGCAGAGGATCTCGGCTTACGGTCGGACGATGGTGGAGAGCGCGGAGGGGATGCTCGACGCGTCGTGGCAGGACGGGGAGACGCGCGGGATCCAGGAGGACATGTCGCGCCTTACCCTGAAGATCGTCTCCAATACCCTCTTCGGGGCGGCGATCACGCAGGAGCTCGAGGAGGAGGTCGGGGAGGCCCTGGAGGTGGTGATGGGGCGCTTCACGGGAGGCATCCTGTTCAAGGTGCCGGAGAGGATTCCGACCCCCGCCAACCTGCGCTTCCGGCGGGCGATCCGGCGGCTGGAGGAGATCATCTACGGCATCATCCGCGAGCGGCGCGGCGCCCCGGACGAGGACTCCGGCGACCTCCTCAGCATGCTCCTGGCGACCCGGGACGAAGCGACCGGTCAGGGCATGACGGACGAACAGCTTCGCGACGAGGTGCTGACGATCTTCCTCGCCGGCCACGAGACCACGGCCCTGAACCTCTCGTGGACCTGGCATCTGCTCGCCGCTCACCCGGACGTCGAGGAGGCGCTGCACGGGGAGCTTCGGGAGACCCTCGGGGGACGTGCTCCCACCATGAAGGACCTCGCCGGCCTCTCCTACACGGACGCGGTCGTGAAGGAGTCCATGCGGCTCTACCCGCCCGTCTGGGGCTTCGGGCGCGAGGCCTTGCAGGACTGCGAGATCGGGGGCTTCCGCGTCCCCAAGGGGACCCAGGTGATCGTCAGCCAGTGGGTCATGCACCGCGACGAGCGCTACTTTGAGGACCCGGAGGTCTTCCGCCCCGAGCGCTGGACGGACGGCTCCACGGAGGGCCTCCCGAAGTACGCCTACTTCCCCTTCGGCGGCGGCCCGAGGCTCTGCATCGGCCAGTCCTTCGCCAAGATGGAGGCGGTCCTCCTGCTCGCGACGATCGCGCAACGCTTCCGCCTGCGGCACGCACCGGGGCAAGAGACGGTCGAGCCGCTCCCCTCCCTCACCCTGCGACCAAACACCGGCCTCCGGATGATTCTCTCGGAGCGGGCCTAGGGCGTCTTCGTGGGGCACGCCCCGCACGCTCTGGCTCTCGGGAGTCCTCCTTTCTTCTCCCGACACGCTCCCTTCCGTCCGTGGTACGGGCATGCGCGGCGGGTTCCGGGAGGACGATCCATACGCGAGGGTGCTTCGTCCGGTAGCATCTTCCTGTGCGAGAGATAGAGGTAGCCCGGCGTCCTATAGCGGAAGAGAGGTTGTTCGGCACGCTGTTTCTGCCTTCCACGCCCGCTTCGCCCCCGATGGTGATAACCCTCGGTGGGGCGGGGGGAGGCCTCAGCGAGGGTGGGGCGAAGGCTCTTGCCTCGGAGGGTTTCGCGGCACTGGCGCTCGCCTACTTCGGGGTCGACGGGCTGCCCCGGGAGCTTGTGGAGATACCCCTGGAGTATTTCCAGCGGGCTCTCGCGTGGTTGAGAGCGCAACCCGGGGTGGACGCCACGCGCGTGGCCGTCGTCGGTAACTCCAAGGGCGCGGAGCTTGCGCTCCTGCTCGGGGCCACGTACCCGGAGGACGTGGCGGCGGTCGTCGGCTACGCACCGAGCCCGATCGTGTGGCAGGGGATACCCTTCGACCGCGAGGTCTACTACTTCGGTCCCAGGTCACCCTGGTCCCTCCGGGGAGAGCCTGTTCCGTTCGCCCCGCTGGCGAGGCCGCTCGCCTCCGAGATATTCCTGATCACCGGTTCCCTCTTCGATGGTCGGCCCGTCAGCGGACGCCCCTTCTACGAGCGGGCCCTTGCCTACAGGGCGGCCGTGAACGCCGCGACCATCGCGGTGGAGCGGACCAACGGCCCCGTGCTGTTGATCTCCGGGACCGCCGACGAGCTGTGGCCCTCGACGCGCTTCGCGGAGATGGCGATGCAGCGGTTGAGAGCTCACGACCATCCCTTCCCCTTCGAGCACCTGCGCTACGAGGCGGCGGGACACCTGATCACGCTTCCGGGCTACGAGCCGAAGGAGGACTGGAGGCGACGCGTGAAGCTGGGCGGGAGCCGGAAAGCCAACGAGTTCGCCAACACCGACTCCTGGCCGAGGGTCCTCGGCTTCTTGAAGAAGCACCTCGGGCACGAGGTCGAGTAGAAGCCACCCCCAAGCTGGGTAAACCTCCCCCAGGCTCGACCCGCGGCTCCTCGAAGCGGAGGGAGGTACCGCGGCGAGGTCAGCACTCGGGAGGGGTCAGGCGGGCACCCGGGCCAGGTCCGCGTTACCGCCGCAGACGAGGACGCCGATGCGTTCGTTGGGCTCCGGGCGGTAGCGGCCCGAGAGGAGGGCCGCGAGCGCGATGGCCCCGCCGGGCTCGGCCACGATCCTCAGCGACCTCCAGAGCGCCCGCTGTGCCTCGCGTATCGCCGCGCCCCCGATGAGCCCTCCCCCGCCAACCGCGACGAGCACGGTATCAAGGGCTGGGGCCTGGCGGCGAAGCTCGCGCGCCAGGGTACTCTGCCCGGCCACGACCTCGGGCTGGTCGTAGGCGTGGACAACCAGGGCGCCGGTTTGGGCCGCCCGCTCGGCGCTCGCGGCGTACGCGTCGGCGTAGAAGGCCCCGCCGACCGTGACCTCGGCGCCGTAGCGGCGTATCAGGTCGACCTTGAACGGGGACGAGACCTCGGGCACGAAGACCTCGGCCCGGTGCCCGAGGGAGCGGGCGGCGTAGGCGACGGCCGCGCCGTGGTTGCCCCCCGAGGCGGCGACGACCCCGGCGGGCGGGACGGAGGACGACAGGATGCGGTTGAAAGCGCCGCGCGCCTTGAAGGAGCCGCTGTGCTGCAGGAGATCGAGCTTGAGGATCAGCGGCGCGTCGAGGCCGAAGGCGCCCTCTTCCAGCACGGCGATCGGGGTCTCCCGCACGCGGCCCCCGACGCGGGCCGACGCGTCTTCCACGTCCTCTCTGGAGACCGCGGCCTCGGAGAATCCGCTCGGATGGTCCGCCTTCGCCACCCTAGCTCACCGGCTCTTCGCGGGCGCGGACGAGCATGCGGCGTCCGGCGAGGATGGCGGCGGCGGCGAGCAGGGAGACGATGCCGGCGGCGAGCCAGGCCGTACCGAAGGAGGTCGCCTCGACGGTGTAGCCGAAGAGGAGCGGGCCGAGGGCGGCACCGCCGGAGGCGCCGGTCTGGGTGATGCCGGTCGCGGCGGCGGGGGCCTTGGGGTTGCTCTTCACGATGGCGAAGTTGAAGAGTCCGGGCCAGCCCCACCCGGCGCCGAAGGCGAGGACCACCCCGACGACCAGGAGACCGGGCGACCCGCTCGCCAGCATCGCGAACCCGGCGGTCCCGACGGCGAGCATCCCGGCGACCAGGCGGAGCCTCCCGCCCGTCATGCCGTCGGCGAGGTGCCCGGCGACGACGCGCACGGCGATCCCGACGCCGCTCCCGAGCGCGAGGAGGAGGCCCGCGACCCCGACGTCCACCCCGGTGCTCGCCGCCGACTCGACGACAAAGGCCCCCAGAGGCGTGGCCGCCGTGGAGCCGAGGCCTATCCCTACGGCCAGCAGGATCAGGGCCGCGAGCGGCGCGTCGCCGGCGCGGGACTCCTTCACGCGGCTCGCCGACTCACCGTCATACTCGCGGGGGACGAGCAGGGAGATTACGAGCGCGAGGAGCGCGCCGCCGGCGAAGGCCCAGCGCCAGCCGACCGTCACGGCGAGCACGGGCACGGCGAGGCCGGCGAGCAGGGTGGCGACCGGGATGGCCGCCTGCTTTACGCCGAAGGCGAGGCCCTGGCGTCCGCCGGGGACCTCGCGGGCGAGCATGAGGTTCGTCGCGGGCTGGGCGATCGCGTTGCCCATCCCCCCGAGGACCAGGCAGGCGACGAGCCCCCACCAGGAACCGGCGAAGACCGCAACCGCGAGCAGCGAGAGCACGCCCACCAGGGACGAGGCGCGCATCGCGGTGTGCGAGCCGATCCTCTCCACCACGCGCCCCGCGAAGGCCGAGGACAGGGAAGAGACGACGAAGAAGACCGCTACCGCGAGCCCCAAGGCGCCCGCGCCGAAGCCGATCTCGCCGCGAATCTGGACCGCCAGCCCGCCCGTCAGAAACGACGGCAACACCCCGACCGTCGCGACCGAGACCGCGAGGAGGATGGGGCGAAGGTTGAGTTTCTCGGGCCGTTCGGAGGATGCGGGGGTGGTACTCACCCATCGATATTAGCATGAGCCCGCCACCGCACCGACCCTCCGCCTGGCGCGCCTCGCTATTCGAAGAGCGGGCCGAACTCGCTCGCAAATTGGAGCCGGAGGTCTTCGGCTCGTCGGAGTCGACCGCCTGCGGGGGGACGCTCATCACCGGGTGTGCCCGGGGCAGGGTCTCGTTCGAGTCCGCCTCGTCGTCGGGGCTCGTGCCCCCTCCTTCTCCCACTCGGAAGAGGAAGTCATTGAAGGAGAGAACCTCGGAACGATTCGGGGGCTCCCGCTACAGCGTCTCGGCCAGGCCCACGGGCAGCCGGGACGGGAGATCCACCCGGCCCTCGTACCCGACCAGGTACTCCCCGAGGGCCGTCAGGGTGGCGCGGGGGAAACCGACGGGTCGTTCGGGAAGGGCGCTTCCGCTGCTTTCTCCTCCAACAAAGCCTCTCTGTTAGACTTGTTGCCCGTGGACCCCGTACCAAAACATGCGGATCTCATCCTGCGGGCGGGTCTCGCCGGAACTAGCACCTCCCACGGTGGCGACAACAACCTCCGCAAGATCAAGCTGCTCCTCGAAGGCGACGACGGCACCACCTTCGGGATGGAGGAGTTGCTGCGAAACGTGGGCTTCGATGAGGCTTACGGGGCGGTGGAGCGCATGCTTGGTTATCCCCCCGACCACGAGGAGACGCCGGGCCGGGGATGCATCGACCCTACCCGGACGGCTGCGGGGTTGTTGGAGGCGGGCGGTCGCATTCGGGAGGTAGCGAGCGGTGGCGGGCGGATCTTGCTCGGCACCGGGCACCCCGGCGCCCTGCTCTTCTACTACCTCGGGGTCGCGCGGTGGGTCGAGGAGTTGGGCGGGGGACTCGTGCAGACGGAGCCGCGCATCCGGGGGGCCGAGGTGCCCCTGGATTGGGCGGGGCCGGTGGCCGTGCTTGGCAACGGGGCGAGCATGAAGCACACCCACGATCCGGCGCACATGAGGAGCGTCCTGGAGGAGACCGGGGGCGCTGCGGACCTCGTGGTGGCGGACCACGGCTTCGCCGGGGCGGCGGTGGCCGAGAGCATCCCGGCCGTCGCGGTCATGGACACCAACGATCCCGCATGGGCCGTCGTCTCGGCGCGCGGGGCCGACGTGACGGTCGTACCGATGGACGACAACCGCCCCCTCAACTCCTACACGGCCGCGCTGGAGACACTCCGAGCCGGGGGCTGAGGGCGCCCGCCGGAAGACCCATCCTGAGGGCGGGTCTTCCGACCTTCGCTTGGGGCTGTCCTCCAACCGCGTTCGCGGGTACCTCTGGCTAGAGCTTCGCCAGGGAGTCGAGGTGTCCCGCCAGCTCCTCCGGGGCGGCGAAGAACGGCAGGTGGCCCGTCGCCATCGAAACCACCTTCTCGCAGGGCAGCTCGGTGTACATCTTCTCCTGGGCGGCAGGGCTGGCGGTCCTGTCTTGCGTGGTGTGTACGTAGATTCTACGCACGGTGCCGAAGTTCCCCTCGGTCACCTCCACGGGCGTCCCCAGCGGCGCGATGGGTTGAGGGGTAACCAGACGCAGGGCCCGCTCGAAGTCTTCCTCCGGGCAGTCGTGGTAGAGGGCCTCCCTCAGCCCCTCTTCCGAGATGACGATCCTGCCCAGATCCTGCTGCACCTCCACGTTCTTGAAGACCACCGATCCGCTGTCTCCCTGCGAGACCTCGCCGGCGCTCTTCCCGTCGGGCAGCAGCAGAGCGCACACGTATACGAGCTTCTCTATCTTCCCCGGGCGCTGCTCGGCGGCCTGGCTGATGGCGACGCCGCCCAGGCTGTGTCCCACGAGCACGACGGGCTCGGGTTGCGGCGCATCGAGCGCCTCGACGACGCGCTGGGTATAGCTGTGCAACGTGACCTCCGCTGCCGGAGTCCGGTCCTCGCCGTGTCCCGGCAGATCGAACCTCACGACCTCGTGGCCGGCCTGCTCCAGGAGAGGGGCGACCCTGTCCCAGCACCATGCACCGTGCCACCCACCATGAACTAGAACGAACGTGCTCAATCTCGAACCCTCTCCGGCCTCCTCTACCCTCCGGTAGAGTTCTTTGCATCCGCCCTCGCGATGATACCCCTCCCTCGTTCGTTCCACCGTGCGGCCTGTGACACCGGTCTCATGCCCGCCGGATCGTGCAAGGTACTGCGCGCGACGACGCTCGTACCCGGTTCGAGCGTCGCCCCCGATACCGCTCGGTCACCGCGGGCGTCAATCTCCGCGAGAATCGACTCGCTTCCCCGCCAGGGCCGGGGTCTTCGCTGCTATGCGATTGGGGCGGTTGGGTCCGCGGCCTCGTCCATCCGGAGGTGCCAGGGGGTGAGGATCTCGCATCCGTCCTTCGTCACGGCGATCGTGTGCTCGAACTGGGCGGAGAGCTTGCGGTCGCCGGTTACCACCGTCCAGCCGTCGCGTAGCAGCTTGATCTCGGGCGTCCCCTCGTTGACCATCGGCTCGAGGGTGAAGGTCATCCCTTCCCTGAGGCGCATCCCGTGGCCGCGCCGGCCGAAGTGATCCACGTGGGGGTCCTCGTGCAGCTTGCGGCCGACGCCGTGTCCGCCGAGCTCCTTAACCACCCCGTATCCGGCCGACTCCGCGACCTCCTGAATGGCGGCGCCCACGTCCCCGAGCCGCTTGCCCGGCGCGACCTCGGCGATCCCGGCCTCAAGGGACTCCTTGGTCACGTCGAGAAGCTTCCGCGCCCGCAGGGAGACGTCTCCGACGGGGTAGGTGTAACAGGCGTCCCCGACCCAGCCCCCCAGGGTGGCGCCGATGTCGATGCCGACGATGTCCCCCTCCGCGAGCTTCCTCCGCCCGGGGATGCCGTGGACGACCTGCTCGTTCACCGAGGCGCACACGGTGCCGGGGAAGGGCGGAACGGAGGGCGAGGGACGGTAGCCCTTGTAGGGAGCGCCGGCGCCCTCGGAGCGCAGAAGCTCCGCGACGATGCGGTCGAGCTCGTCGAGGCGCACCCCGGCGCGGACGTGCGGCTGCAGCAGGGCGAACGCCCGGGCGACGAGGTCGCCCGCCCGCCTCATTGCCTCGATGTCGGATGGGCTGCGCAGCAAGATCATTGGAATCTCGACAAACCGTAGCACAACCTGCCGCGCACGGTGATCCGGCGCCCCCGTCGCGGAATTCAAAGATCCGAAAACGCACCCTCTTCCCCGGCGGCCACGAACGCGTCCGGTGTGGGCGTCCGTTTTTTTGCGGGTCGACGCAGGGTAGGCAGCTTCCTCCACGAAAAGAACAGGGGGAGCGCTTTGGACGAGGGCCATAAAGGTTTGGAGGTCGTGTACAACGTCGACAGGATCCTGGACGCCCACACGCACCTCACCGGGCAGGAGGACGCGGAGGGGATCCTCGATTGCCTCGACGCCGTCGGGGTGGAGAAGGCCTTCGTCTTCGCCCCGATGCTGGACGTCGCGAAGCACGAGATCACCTCCGATAGCATGGAGGACATACGTGTCCACAACGATTACTGCGCCGACATCTGTAGCAACGCCCCCAACCGCCTGCTCGGCTTCTGCACCCTCAACCCGATGCCCACCCTCGCAGGCGGCGACCTCGGGAGGGCGGTGCACCTGAACGTCGAGGAGGCCGAGCGCTGCTACGAGGAGC
>JADDPV010000237.1 GCA_016781705.1 Rubrobacter sp. | reverse complement strand
CTCCATGCCGCTATCCATCGTTGTGGCCTCCTTTCGCCCTGTGCTGCCTGCATCTAGGTCTACTGTGCGTCGCTCTTGATTGGACGGTTGATTCTCCCTTCTCTCCTTTTCGTCTATTCGTCTTATCCATGTTCGGATAGCGTTAGCATCGTACAGGGTAACCCCTACTCTCCGAGCCAAATCTACCGCGCCCTTGGTATACCCGGCTGGGGCGATTACCCACGCATCGCTGCAGCCGTGAAAACGAAAGCCCGCGTAGACCTCCTGAATCGGCTTGTTACCGACCGCCTTGCCGTAGTTCTTGCACTGGACGGCGACGCGCTCTCCTTGGTAGTCGAGGATCACGTCCACACCCTGATCGCCAGAGCCTCCGAGCATCCTGGCGTTGTATCCCATAGCCCTAAATAAGTCGGCAACGAAGATCTCGAACTGCGCCCCGCTCATTGCGCGGACGGCCTCCAAGCGCTGGGCTAGCTCTTGGGCTTTAGGAGTCCCAGGTGCTCCCAAGAAGCGGCGGGCCAGCAGCACCGCGAGCACAATTAGCCCCACGATGACTGTGGCGCGGGGCACCGCAACCAAAGCTATGAGAAGCACAATAGCCAGAAGGACGCGTATCGAGGGGCTTTCCGTAAGGTTTGCCATTGAAGAAATCAGCCGGTACGTTGAGTGTACCTAATCCAAGTCCCTGACCTCGCGCTTTGTGAACCCGTCCTCACAGTCTATCCCGGTTCCCTCGATCAGATCTACCCACCCGTTGGTAACTTCGCGAGCCTCGACCATGAGCGTGAGTCCTTGCCTGAGCCGCTTCAAGGGGTCACGGAGATCCCTCGACATCGACTCTACCGGCGATATCGCATCAATCAGGGTCTACATGGCCGCAAGTCCTTCGTGCGCTGCAGACGACATCTCGCGAATCGAGGAAAAGAAACTACACACATCTGACCGAGACTCTGGACTCTCACGCACTTCACTGGCGGCGCGTTCGATCATTGCGCGAAACCCCGTGTCGATCTGGTACAGCTGCGACGCGAACTCATTCCCGAACGACCTTACTCTTTCTGTGGGCTCGCGCAACCTCTTAGACATCGTGCGAGCTACTGCCAGTCGAGCAGCGAAGCCCTTTCCTTGAGCGTCACCCCTTCCTATATCTTCAGCAGCTTCTTGCGCAATCCGTCCGATCAGCTGAATTTCCTCGCTGATGGCTTCAAGAGTCTCCTGCCACCTTGGAAGTGTTTCTTCTGCAGCGGCTAATTGATCCAGCAAGCCAGGTGAGTCATCTGCATCTCCTACTGAAGGAACAAGCTCACGCGCGGCTGCGACGACGTTTGCCTCCGCCGCCTTCTTGTTCGCTTCGACTAAACGCTGTGCGAGGCGTGCCACTCCTAGACGGTATTCGCTAGAGCCCACATCCGAGAAACGTAGTTCGCGCCAGTCCTCCCACTGGAAATCTTTGACGAGCGCTATGAGGTCGTCTGATGGTGTATCCTCGTGCAAAGAAAAGACATCTACATACAGTAGGGGTAGGACGAGTTCCTTGATCCCGAGGTCTCTTGCGCTCCGCGCAAAGATTTGCAACTCCCGGCGACATTCGGAACTCATGAAGTAGCGTGGGGTGAGGACCGAGATGAAAAACGCGATCGACGATAAGCTCTTATCGATCTTCTTACGCCACTCCTCACCCCAGGAGATATCGTCTCTATCGAGAAATAGGTCAATCTTCTCACCAGTCAACATCTCATACTGCGCTGCTACGTCATGCGCTAGACGTACCACGCGTCCGCCATCAGCATCGTCGTCAGCATGGACATAAGACCAGAATCCCTTTATCTCGGCCACTGCGTCTCCTCTACTACAGCACAGGCGGTATCATAAGTGTTTGACACCGTGATCTTAGCCAGTCTACCCCACCGCTGTTCTTAAAGTCGTCAAACTGTGGTCAACAGGGCGCCTCGACCCTCACCGAGCCACTGTTCGTTTCCCCACCCTTCCCGTATCTACGCGAGAAATGACAGGGTTACCGACGGGGCTGAAACCGCGACCTTCGGAGCCACATCTACGTCCAGGCAGGCAGCCGAACTGACAGCACCCGGTACGTATCTCCCATAAAGCTCAAACGTGTTCGGCACACGGATAGGAGTGCGTGAGCGCTGCTGACCATCTTAGACTTTGCGATTGTGCCCCTGCGTTGCTGCACCGTTGCTGCACACAATGCCGAAAGGTAGGCACGGATCTCGTGGTCGCCCCTCCTTTCACCTGCAAACCGCGAGATTCTTCGAGTGGGCCTGCCTGGACTCGAACCAGGGACCTCTTCCTTATCAGAGAAGCGCTCTAACCGCCTGAGCTACAGGCCCAATCACGGCGAAGGATGCCGCAGCGAATATTGTACAACACGGAGGGGAGCCTGAACGAACCTCGGGTCGGGAGTGGCTTTGTCTGGATTGAAGGGAAGTGGGACGCGAAGTAGAATCGGGTGACAAAGTGCGATCCGCTGCGGGAGCTTCTTCCGCGGCGCGAGAGGAGTGTATTAGCTAGTGAGTGCCGACGGCTTCACCCAGATGTCTATTTACGGGATCAACCTGGATCTCTTCAACTCCAGCCCCATCGTCATCCTCAAGGTCGAGGACGAGAACCGTTATCTCCCAATCTGGATCGGTCAACCGGAGGCACGCTCCATCTTGATGAAGCTGCAGAACCAGGCGTTCTCTCGCCCCCTCACCCACGACCTCGTCGCCAACCTCGTCGCGGAGATGGGCGGGACGCTCGACCGCATAACCGTCACCGAGCTGCGCGACTCGACCTTCTTCGCCACCCTGCACCTGAGCATAGACGGCCGCTCCGTCGAGGTGGATTCCCGCCCCTCGGACGCCATCGCCATCGCCGTCAGGGCCGGCGCCCCCATCTTCGCCGCCGATAACGTGATCGAGGAAGCTGGGGTCGTCTTCGAGGAGGCGATGGAGGACGCCCCCGAGGAGGAGGTCGTGGACAAGTTCAAGGACTGGATGAACCGGGTCTCCCCGGAAGACTTCAAGTAGGAGACTTTTAGCGGGGATAGCCCCGCGTTCTCTAATCCTTCGAGCGACCACCGCCGATGCCGAGGATGCTCCCCTCCCGCTCCGCTTCGAGCTTCTTGGCGCGGTCGGCAGCCCGGCTGACGGCTATGGTGGCGAAGATGACGGCGAGGGTGACGAGGATGGCGTAGAAGAACTTGGCGACCAGGGCGCCTCCCGCGTTGCCCGGGATCTGGGTGAAGAGTTGCTAGATGGCCTCGTTCCAGGCCAGAGCGGCCACGAGGCCCAGAGCCGTCGTGATCAACTATGCGAACTTCTTGTCCAACACCTGGGCGGTCACCTTTGCTTTACCTGCCCTTTAGCCGCCTGCTTGCTCGTCTGGGTCCCTCCGGGGTCTGTACTCGGGATGAGACTCCAGGAACTCCTCGACGGAATTTGTGCCCCAACCGATTATAACTTCAAACTGTCCCGCCTCGTAGCGGTCCCGGATCTGCCCCTCCCGCCGGAAGCTGCGCCGGGCGTAGGCCCAGGGCGTCTCACCGCGACGACGCTCCAACCTCTCGACGTAGACGAACCTACCGCTCGCTAGATCTCGCACTATCAGGAGGTCCAACCTACCCCCCGGCCTCCAGGAACGCTATCCTCTGGCACAGCCCCGCCTCTTCCCAGGGCCACCCGCCGTCTCCCTCCGGCGCCTCCCCGGAAGCCCCGAAGGGCGGCGCGCTCCGGGACATCCCACCCGTCCCCGCGACGACGTTCCTCCCCGACACCAGCACCTCGCCCTCCCCCACCACCGCGAGACCGTCGCGGTGGAAGAAACGCCCTTCGTCCCGCTCCTCGATGCCCCCGACCGCCCAGGCCGCCCGGAGGTGGAGGGCGCTGGCGTCCTTCACGACCCTGCGCAGCGCCCACAAGACCAGCGCGGCGCGCCCGGCTGCGAAGTTGGCGGCGGCATGGCTAGCAAAGAGGAGGTCCCGGGCCTCCTCCGTCACCACCGGCGCCGCAGGGGGGTCTATCAAGGCACCGAAGTCCCTGGTCGAGATCCGGTCGCGGTGGCCGGCGAGGGCGAGGCGACCCAGGTCCTCGGCCGCCGCCCCGACGACGAGGACGAGCGCCTCCGCTTCGAGGCTCATCTCCCCGGCGGTTTCGGCGTCGAGGACCTCCGCGACCCGGAAGACGCCGACTCTCCCCGGTCTCGTCCAGTCCCTCGTCCCCGCAGAGATCGCGCGCCGCCCCAGGGAGTCAGGGTCGCCGAGACGCGCGCCAGGGCGTCCGGCGCCGAATGGGGCCAGGTCTTCTTCCTCGATGAGGCCCTCCCCGGCGGCCCAGAGAGCGCCGGTCTCGGAGAGGTCGCGCAAGGCCCTCTCCCCCAAGGGTGGCGGCACGACCTCCGAGAGCCCGCGGGCGAGCAGGCGCGGCGCATGCTCGAACGGGACGCCCAGAGCCGTGGCGGGGGCGTCGGCGACGAGGAGCAGCCCCCACTCCGGCGCGGAGAAGAGATCCGGGGCCGCGTGAGTCCCCGAGACCGCGACCAGGCCAAACCCCCCTTGCGAGGCCGCCGCGTGGACGGGGCTCTCCACGCCGGGGAGCCGGGTGGCGGGGAGGGCGCCTCGCAAGGCCCGGTCGGCGGCGGCGGCGTCGGGGGCGTAGACGGCGACCTCCGCCTCCTCGCCTTCGCCGCGCCACTCGAAGTCCCCGACCCACTCCACCACGCTCGGCGCCCTACTCCAAAACGACGATCGGGTCGCCCGAGCGGACGGTCTCCCCGGCCCCGACGGAGATCGCTGCGACCCGACCGTCGCGGGGCGCCCGGATCTCGCTCTCCATCTTCATTGCCTCCAGCAGGGCCACCGGCTCGTCGGCCTCGACCTCCTGCCCCTCCTCGACGAAGACCTTGACGATGGTCCCCTGCATGGGCGACGCGACCGTCCCTTCCGAGACCGACGACCGCCGCCCCCGCTCCCCCGCCCGCCGCACTGGTGCCCGGCTCCGTGAGCCGGAGCCCCCTCCGCCGAACGCTGCCTCATCCGCATGCACCCGCACCCGGAAGAGCCTGCCGTTGACCTCGACCTCGACCTCCGTGGCCGCCTTCCCGGGGGGCTCGGCGCCGCCTCTCGCCTCCGCCAAGTGCGGCTCCAGCTTCAGCCCCGCCATCCGCTCGGCGACGAAGCTCGTCGTGTAGGTGCCTTTCAGGAAGACCTCGTCGTCGAGGAGAGCGCGGAAGAAAGGCAGGGTCGTGCCGATGCCTTCCACCCTGAACTCCGCGAGCGCCCGCCGCAGGCGCCGCAGGGCATCTTCGCGGTCGCTGCCACGCACGATGAGCTTTGCGAACAACGGGTCGTAGTGCTCGGGCACGGAGCCTGTAGGCCCCCGTAGAGAGGAGTCGACCCGCACGCCCGGCCCGCCCGGCTCCTCGTACAGGGTGACGGTGCCCGGGCTCGGGGCGAAGTCGTTGGCGGGGTCCTCGGCGTTCAGGCGCACCTCTATGGCGTGTCCGCGCCAGGACACGTCCTCCTGGGAGAAGGGCAGCTCCTCACCGGCCGCGATGCGGATGCCGGTCTGCACCACGTCTATGCCCGTCACCTCCTCGGTTACCGGGTGCTCGACCTGCACGCGCGTGTTCATCTCCAGGAAGAAGAACTCGTCGCCCTCGACCAGGAACTCGACCGTCCCCACCGAATCGTAGCCGACCACCTCCGCGGCCCCTATCGCCGCCCGCCCCATCGCCTCGCGCATCCCCGCGTCTGTGGCGGGCGAGGGGCACTCCTCGAGGAGCTTCTGGTGGCGGCGCTGGATCGAGCAGTCCCGCTCGCCGAGGTGGATGGCGTTCCCGCCGGTATCGCGCAATACCTGTATCTCCACGTGACGGGGGTTCGGCAGGTACCGCTCCAGGTACACCGCCCCGTCCCCGAAGTACGCCTCACCCTCCCGGCTCGCGCGCTCGAAGGCCGCCCCAGCCCCTTCGGCGCTCTCTGCCACGGCGAAGCCCTTGCCGCCGCCGCCGGCGGAAGCCTTCACGGCCACGGGGAAGCCGTGCTCCCGGCCAAAATCCCGGACCTCACCGGCGGACTCGATGAGATCTTCGGTCCCCGGGATCATCGGGACCCCGGCCTTGGCCATGATGCGCCGCGACTCGACCTTACTCCCCATCACCTCTATAGCTTTGGGATGCGGCCCGATCCAGACCAGCCCCGCCTCCACGACCGCCCGCGCGAAACGCGCGCTCTCGGCCAGGAAGCCGTACCCGGGATGTACGGCCTCCGCCCCACTCCTCTGCGCGGCCTCCAGGATCTTCTCGACGTTCAGGTAGCTCTCCGTCGCGGGCGCCGGCCCCAGGTGGTACGCCTCGTCGGCCAGGCGCGCGTGCGGGGCCTTCCGATCCGCGTCCGAGTACACCGCGACGCTCGCCACGCCCATCTCCCGTAGGGCGCGGACTATGCGGACGGCGATCTCTCCGCGGTTCGCAACCAGCACCTTCCCGAACACCTAAACCATGCCCTCCCAGCTAGAGTACGACCACAACGCCCCACCGAGCTTCATCCCCGGTGGCGGCGGGTGTCCGAGCAGCCCCGCCAGCCGCCAGCGGTCCTGGCGCGGCGCGGGAGCGCCATCCAGCTCCGGCCCGCTCCCGCCGAGCGTCGCCAGCGCAGCGACGATGGCCGCGGTCTCCTCAGGGGTTGGGTTGGGTTTAATCTCCGTTCTCAAACGAAGAACCTGACGAAAGATCCGGTCGCATACTCAATAGCGACGAAGGCCAGGAAGGCCAGCGTGAAGATGACCAACAGCGGCATGCTCAACGTCAGTGAGCCCCACACTGTCTCTCGTCCGGTGAGAGGGACAAACTGGGCAGCCTTCGGAGGACCGCGATCCCGAAGGCAAGCGTGGACCTGTAGAGCAGGACGCCGAGGATCGAGCCCGCGTCGGGGGTTGGTAAGGACCCCGGAAGCCTCAACGCCAATACGACGTCGGCAACCCAGGCGAACGCCAGGAGTCGTCCGGCAATGAGCCTGCCCCTCCGGGGAGAACAGGTGGACAGGCACGCCAGGGCGTAGACGCCCGCGGCGCCACACAGGCCGACCAGCATCACGCGCGCCATCTCCTCCGAGCCCGTCAGGGCGAAGATGCCGAGGATCAAGAAGACGGTGACCACCAAGAGAATCTCCGTCGAGCCGGGCGTCTCGAGCATCCGACCGAGCCCGCCGGAAAAAACACCCCTCGAAGCGCTCCTCAAAGCGGTATGTTTCCGTGCTTGCGCGCCGGACGTTCGGGACGTTTGGTGCGGACCATCTGGAGAGCCTTTATGAGGTACGGGCGCGTCTCGCGCGGGTCTACGATATCGTCTATGTAGCCCATCTCGGCGGCGATCAGGGGATTGTTGAACTTCTCCTCGTAGTCGGAGATCAGGGCCTCGCGCTCGGCTTCGGGGTCCTCGGCCTCTTTGATGCGGCGGCGGTGGATGATGCCGACGGCCGCAGCCGCGCCCATCACCGCGACCTCACCGGTCGGCCAGGCCACGTTCACGTCCGCGCCGATGTGCTTGGAGTTCATGACGTCGTAGGCCCCACCGTATGCCTTCCTGGTTATGACCGTCATCTTGGGCACGGTCGCCTCGGAGAAGGCATAGAGGAGCTTCGCCCCGTGGCGGATGATACCGCCCCACTCCTGGTCCGTCCCCGGCAGGAACCCCGGAACGTCCACGAACGTGAGCAGCGGGATGTTGAACGCGTCGCAGAAGCGCACAAACCGCGCCCCCTTCACGCTCGCGTCCATATCGAGCGTCCCCGCGAGCACCGCCGGCTGGTTGCCGACTACGCCGATGGCGTGCCCGTCGAGCCGGGCGAAGCCGACGACGAGGTTCTGCGCCCACCCTTCCTGCACCTCGAAGAACTCTCCGTCGTCCACGACGTGCCCGATGGCCTCGCGCATATCGTAGGGGCGGTTGTTGGAGTCCGGGAGGAGGGACGCCAGGTCCTCGTCCGCGCGCTGGGGGTCGTCGGTGGGGATGAAGTACGGGGCGCTCTCCAGGTTGTTCTCAGGGAGGAACGAGAGCAAAAAGCGCACGTCTTCGAGGCACGCCTCCTCGTCGGGGGCCGAGAAGTGCGCGACGCCGGACTTGGTGTTATGGGTGACGGCGCCGCCGAGCTCCTCCTGGGTCACCTCTTCGCCGGTGACGCTCTTTATCACGTCGGGTCCGGTGATGAACATGTGGCTCGTCTCCTCGACCATAAAGACGAAATCGGTGATGGCCGGGGAGTAGACCGCCCCTCCGGCGCAGGGGCCCATGATCACGCTGACCTGGGGCACCACCCCGCTGGCGAGGACGTTCCTGTGGAAGATGTCGGCGTAGCCGGCCAGGGAGACGACGCCCTCCTGGATGCGCGCCCCGCCCGAGTCGTTGATGCCGACGATGGGGCAGCCGGTATTCAGGGCGAGGTCCATGACTTTGCAGATCTTCTGCGCGTACATCTCCCCCAACGACCCGCCGAACACTGTGAAGTCCTGGCTGAAGACGCACACCTTCCTACCCATCACCTCGCCGTAGCCGGTGACGACCCCGTCGCCGAGCGGCCGGTTCTCCTCCAACCCGAAGTTGTAGGAGCGGTGGACGCGGTAGCGGTCGAGCTCGACGAAGGTGCCGGGGTCGAGCAGCAGCTCGATGCGCTCGCGCGCCGTGAGCTTGCCCTTCTCCTTCTGACGCCGGACAGCCTCTTCGGGGGCCGGATTGGCCGCCCTCTCGCGCAGCCGTTCGAGGCCCTCCAGTTTCCCGGCAGTCGTGTCCTCCCCGAGCCTTTCGTCTTGCATGGTAGAGATTCTAGCAGCGCGAAGGGACGCTCGCCCGCAAGGACGGCGGGGACGACTCCGAGGGGCAAAGACGTAGCCGGCGCGAGACGACCGTGCACGCGAGATGGTAGGCTACCGAGCGTGAAGAGGGGGACGACGAGACCGGGGCGGCGTCGCGGGCCGGCGGGTCCCGAGACCGAGCCGGACGTCACCGCGCGGCCGACCCCTATCCGGATCTCCAAACGCACCCGAACCGTTGTGCTGCTGGCCGTTCTCTTCGTGCTGGCTTACGTCGTGTGGAGGGTGCCGGGCGTACTCACGACCGCTTTGGGCGGCGTCGCGCTCGCCCTCGTCCTCTCCTTCCCGGTGCGTTTCCTCTCGCGCTTCATGCCACGCGGCCTCGCCATCCTGGTCTCGTTCCTGTTCGTCGTGGGGCTCCTGGTGCTCGCGGGGCTGGTGCTCGTGCCGCTGGTGGCGGAGCAGGTCGCGGCGCTGGTCCAGGCCCTGCCGTCCATAGCGAGCGACGCGCAGCGTTACCTGAACGACGTTTTGGGCCTTCTGCGGGACAGGGGCCTCCTGCCGGGAGATCCGGAGGAGATCTCCTCCAGGGCCAGGGACGACCTCGCCAACGGCGCCAGGACGATAGCCGGCAACGTCCTGGGCGGGGCCTTGAACGTCGTGACCGGCACCTTCGGTTTCTTACTCACCCTCTTCGGCGTCGCGTTCATCGGCGTGTACCTGCTCGTGGACGTGCGCCGGATGAAGGCGGCGTTCTTGCGCGCCGCACCCCACGGCTACCGCCGCGACGCGCGCACGCTCTGGGACGCCTTCGGCTACTCGCTCTCGAAGTACCTGAGCGGCCTCGCCTTCGTGCTCGTGATCCAGGGCGTCGTCTCGGCGATCGGGCTGTGGTTCCTGGGCGTGCCTTACGCTCTGGCTCTGGGCGCGTGGGTCTCCGTCGCGGCGGTCATACCGTACCTGGGGGCGTTCCTCGGCGCCGTCCCGGCCATGCTCGTGGCCCTCACCACGGACGACCCCGCCACGACCGTCGCGCTGACGGTCGTGCTGTTCGTGGTGATTCAACAGCTGGAGGGCAACTTCCTGACGCCCAAGGTCCAGGGCGACGCCCTGCGCGTACACCCGGTGCTGGTCTTTCTCGCCGTGATAGCCGGCGGGGGATTGGCCGGCATCCTGGGCGTCATCGTCGCCGTCCCGGCGCTCGCGGTGCTGCGCGTCCTCTTCGACTTCTTCCGCGTCCGCCTGAAGACCGAAGGTTAGGGGTGGTGGCGTCGGACCCGGCGTCGCGGCGGACGGGCCGATGAGGTCCTCGGGAGGAGGAGACCGGGGGTGATCAGTTCTTCCTGGTGCTCATCCGCTTCTTTCGCGCCGTCGTGGGAGCATACAGGAGAGACTCCCAGTTCCGGGCGCTCGTTTTCCTCGTGCTCGCGACACTCCTGGGCGGGACGCTCTTCTACAGCAACGTGGAGGGTTGAAGCTTTCTGGACTTGCTCTACTTCAGCGTCACCACCCTGACCACCGTCGGCTACGGGGACCTCGCCCCCCCAAACGGCGGTCGGCAAAATCTTCACCATCGTCTACATCCTCACCGGGCCCGGCCTCCTGGCCGGATGCGTGAACACCCTGGCTCAGGAGACCCTGAACCGCCGCGCCAGCTGCGAAGACGCGAGGCAAGAGAAGAAAGAAGACCACCCATGATCCAGGCTCAACCCTTCGCACACGCCATCGAGTGGGCGTCGGCGTAGCCTCCATCTCGGAAGGTGAAGCGGCGGTGGTTGCCCTTGATCTCGAACTTCTCATAGACATGCGGGGTAAACCTTTGTGAGTCGTAGGAACACCAAGCCTCATCACAGCAGTTACAATGGCCTTCGATCACCCGCGGCCCGATGAAGATGCGGTGCAACGCCTCGACGTCGCCGGTCACGGCATAGCGGACGCTGATGCGCCCCGGATCGAAGCTCCCCTCCGCACTTCCCCTTCCTCCGGTCAAACCGGGCCTCCACCGGCGAGCAGCCAGGCCGCGAGCGCCCAGGTAACGGCGAGGGCGAGCGCGACCAGATCGGAGGCCGTGGCTTGCGTGCGGCACGGCTCGGTGCGGCGGCTACCGCCGCGTAGCCGCGGGTATTCATGGCGGTCGTTACAGAGTCGGCGCGGGCGAAGCCACCGGCGGAACCGGGCCCGGTAAGGCCTCCGAGACGGCGCGCTTTACACGGGCGGCACGGCGATGTTGTCGATCAGGTGCATGTCGCCTACGTGAGCGGAGATGAGGAAGCGCGCCGGGCGTTCGCCCAGAGAATCCAGGGGAGACAGGGTTTCGGTGTCCACCACCGCCGCATATTGCAGGGCAATGAGGGGCTCGGCTCCGCAGACTTCGCGCATCACCCGTTCCAGTCTGGCGGCGTCGCGCTCGCCGCCCTTCACGAGTGATGCTCCTGCTTGGAGCGCCCGCGAGAGCGTTACGGCGGCCTCGCGCTCCTCGGTCGAGAGTCTAGCGTTGCGGCTGCTCATGGCGAGGCCGTCCGGTTCGCGCACCGTGGGGCACGGGACTATCTCGACATCGAAGAGGAGGTTGTGGACCATGCGTTGGATGATCCTGAGCTGCTGGTAGTCTTTCTCGCCGAAGTACGCCCGGTGCGGGACGACCGCGTGGAAGAGCATCGTTACGACGGTCGCCACGCCGCGGAAGTGTCCGGGGCGCTCCGCGCCCTCCCACAGCCCGCCAATTCCCTCGCCCACTTCGACGAAGACCCGCTCCCCGGAAGGGGACAGCTCGACCGAACTCCCACCGTACATGGCCTCCACATTCGGGGCGAACAGGGCGTCGCAGCCGGCCTCCATCAACAGCTTACTGTCGCGCTCCAGCCATCGCGGGTAGGTATCGAAGTCCTCCCCCGGCGCGAACTGAGAGGGGTTGACGAAGATGGAGGTCACGATCCTGTCGCACTCCTCGCGGGCCGTCTGCACCAGGGCGAGGTGCCCCGCGTGCAGCGCCCCCATCGTCGGGACGAAACCCACCCTCTCCCCGGCCGAACGCCAGCTCTCGGAGATAGCCCTCATCTCGCGCGCGGTCTCTGTCACCCGCATGTCCGAACCGCCGCGACGAACGTCGGTAGTTTCAGCCATCCTGGTGCTCACCGCCCTTACTACTGCCGTCCCGTGGCATCCAGCCGCGCAACTCGGCCTCGTCCATCTCCCAGCCGTGCTCGGGTTTGGGGAACGCGCCCGCGTGTACCTCGCTCACGAAGTCCCCGGTGGCCTCTTTGAGGAGCGTATGGGCATCCGCGTAGCGTTTGACGAAGCGCAGCGAGGGTCCCGCTGTCAAGCCGACCAGATCGTGCCACACGAGGACCTGCGCGTCACAGCCGGGGCCCGCGCCGATGCCGACCGTGGAAATCGAGAGTGCCTCCGTCACGCGCCGCGCGACCTCGGCCGGCACGACCTCCAGGACCACGGCGCAGCACCCGGCCGCCTCCAGTGCGAGCGCCCCGTCCAGCAGCCGGGCCGCCGCCTCGCCGGTCTTCCCCTGCACGACGCTCTCGAAACGCAGGGCGGACTGCGGGGTAAAGCCGAGGTGCCCCACGACGGGCACGCCCATCTCGACCAGCGCCCGGACCGCCTCCAGCACGCTCGGTCCCGCCCCCTCCAGCTTCACGCCGTGCGCCCCGGCGCGCATGAGAGCCGCGGCGTTGCGCGTCGCGAGCTCGACGCCAGTGTAGCCGCCGAAAGGCAGGTCGGCGACGATCGGGACGCTCGGGCGCGAGGATCCTCGCGCCCCGCGCACGACCGCCGCCGTGTGGCGGGTTATATCCTCCATCGTGACCGGCAAAGTGCTGTCGTAACCGAGGATGACGTTGCCCATCGAGTCGCCCACGAGGAGCACGTCGGCGCCGACATCGCAGCTCAACGCCGCGGTCGGCGCGTCGTAGAGCGAGATCATCGCCAGCCGCTCGCCGCGAGCCCTGGCGTCACGAAAAAGCCGAGGTAGAGAGGTCACCATAGAAACTTTATTCTAACGCACCGGCCCGATCATAGCTCAGGGCGCGCGTCCTCGCGCGTGGCGGCGTTCAGTTGCTCGTCCGGGTGTTGGGGTTGGTTGGCGCGGTGACGGAGGAGATGACCCTTCCGACCTCTTCCAGGCTGCGTTCGTGCTGGACAGCGAGGGCGAGGAAGGCGGCGAGCAGTATCAGGACGGCGAGGAAGAGCATCCCCGCGTAGGACGCGCCGGTCGCCTCGCTTAGGGCTCCGACCGCGTAGGGTCCCACGAAGCCGCCGGAGTTGACGAGAGCTATGCCGGCCGCCGCGGCCGTGCCACTCAAAAAGGCCGTGGGCAGCGACCAGAAAGTGCCGAGGCAGCTGTAGATCCCCAGAGCGGCGATCGTCAGTGCCGCCATCTGCAGCACGATGGAGCCACCCACCAGCCCGGTCAGGAACGCCTCCTGCGCCACCACCGCCGCTATCTCCACCGAGAACGACCAGTACCTGCCCAGTCTTCCTTGCCGACTCCAGGATCGTCTCTCTATCCAGCGGGTAGAGCGACCACGGCTCGACCACCTCGACCTCGACGCCGCTCTCTTCGGACAACTTCCCGGCGACCTCCAGAGCCGTGTACAGCACCAGCCCATAGGCGACGACGTTTACGTCCGACCCCTCGCGGTGGACGCGAGCCCTGTCCAGCGGCACGTCGTAGTCGTCCTCCAGCACGTCCTCCTTGATGAGACGATACGTCCGCTTGTGTTCGAAGAAGAGGACGGGGTTGGGGTCGCGGATGGCGCTCTTGAGCATCCCCTTGGCGTCGGCGGGGAACGTCGGGGTGACGACCTTGAGGCCGGGGGTGTTGCAGAAGTAGGCTTCGGCACTCTGGGAGTGGTAGAGGGCCCCGCCGGGGACGACGCCGTAGGAGGGGACGCGGATGGTGATCGGGCACGGATAGGCCCCGTTGGAGCGGTAGTAGAAGCGGGCGGCCTCGCTGACGATCTGGTCGAACGCCGGCGGGATGAAGTCCGCGAACTGTATCTCCGCCACCGGCCGCATCCCGTTGACGGACAATCCGATGGCCGCGCCGACGATGAGGCTCTCCGCGAGCGGCGTGTCCATGACCCGGGAGGGCCCGAACTCGTCCTGTAAACCCTGCGTGACCCGGAAGTCGCCCCCGGCCCGGCCGACGTCCTCACCCAGCACCATCACCATCCCGTCGGCACACATCTCCTCGGCCAGACCCTCACCGATGGCCTGCAGCAGGTTCTTCGTCGCCACTCCCCTACCCCTCCGCGTAGACGCGTTCGAGGGCCTCCTCGGGGTCGGCCTGGGGGACGCTCTGGGCGTACTCCACCGCCTCGTCCGCCTCGGCATTTATCTCCGCCGCCACCTCCTCGCGTTTCTCCGCGTCGAGAACGTCGGCTTCTTCGAGGTACTTCTCGAAGCGGGAGATGGGGTCCTTCTGGCGCCAGTCCTCTATCTCCTCGCGCTCGCGGTAGCGCCGGTCATCGTCGTCGGAGGAGTGGGCCGTGAGGCGATACGTCTTAGCTTCGATGAGCGTGGGGCCTTCGCCGCGGCGGCGCGCTCGACGGCCTCCTTTGCGACCTCGTAGACGGCGAGGACGTGGTTACCGTCCACCGAGACGCCGGGGAAGCCGTAGCCTTCGGCGCGCCTGGCAATCGCGCCGGCGACCTGCATCTTCTCGGGCATAGAGATAGAGTAAGCGTTGTTCTCTATGAGGAAAATGACGGGCAGGTCGCGGATGCCGGCGAAGTTCATCGCCTCGTGCCAGTCGCCGCCGCTCGTGGACGCCTCGCCTCCGCACGCGAGGACCACACCGTCCTCGCCGCGCATCTTGAAGGCGAGGGCGGAGCCGGTGGCCTGCGGGTACTAGACGCTGACGGGGGCGGAGGCGGTGACGATGTTGAGGCCACGGTTGGAGAAGTGGCCGGGCATCTGGCGGCCTCCGCTGTCGGGGTCTTCGCGTCTGCCGAGGAGGGCGAGGAACTGGTCGCGGGG
>JADDPV010000137.1:11165-14934 GCA_016781705.1 Rubrobacter sp. | reverse complement strand
ACTCTTCGAAGCGTGCGAAAAAGCGGCGGGGCGAGGATAGTTCCTCGCCCCGCCGCCAGAAGCCGGTTGACTGACTGCTCTAGATCACCGAGCTCGACGGCCCGCCCGCCACGTAAATCGTTTCGCCGCTTATGTAGGCGGCGTCGTCAGAGACGAGGAAGGCGACGACGTTGGCGATGTCATCCACCCGCCCGAAGCGCCGCAGGGGGATGTTCTTGGCGAAGCGCTCCTTCATCTCCTCCATCGACATCCCGACGCGCTCGGCGGCCTCTTTAGTCATCTCCGTCTCGATCCAACCCGGCGCGATCGCATTGACGTTGATGCCGAAGCGCCCGAGCTCCAAAGCGAGCGTCCGCGCCATCGCCTGCAGACCGGCCTTCGCCGCCGAGTAGTTGACCTGGCCCTTGTTCCCCAAAGCCACGATCGAGCTGGTCATTACGATCTTGCCGTACTCCTGCTCAACCATGTACTTCTGCGCCGCCCTGGAGCACAGGAAGCTGCCCTTGAGGTGCACGTCCAGCACGGTGTCCCAGTCGCTCTCGCTCATCTTGAACGAGAGGTTGTCGCGCAGAACCCCGGCGTTGTTCACCAGGATGTCCACCCGCCCGAAGCGACTCGCGACCTTCTCGAAAGCGGCCTCGACCTGATCGGACTTGGAGACGTCGCACGCGACCGCCAAACCCTCGGCCCCGGCTGCCTCTATCGCCTCCACCGCCTCCCGACAAGCCTCCTCGGAGAGGTCGAAGACCGCCACGTTCGCCCCGTCCTGGGCCAACCGTATCGCCTCCGCGGCTCCGATGCCCCTGCCAGCGCCCGTTACGACCGCAACCCGCCCGTCGAGTCTGCCCACGCGACCACCTTTCTTCTCCGGTGCCACCGGCGCATCTCGCCGTCGCGATCCACCGCGCGGCCCCGGTTAACACTCTTGCAATGCACGCAAATTATATACACGGCGAATCTATGTGTACAACGCGGATAAGTCCGCCGTATGTATACTGACATACAAAGAAGCCCCTCGCCGGCGGTACGGGAGGGGCTTCTTCGGTAGTGGGGGGTGTTCTTGGGCCTTTACGTCCTCATGTAGACGCCGCCGTTGATGTCGAGGGTGCTGCCGGTCATGTAGTCGCCGTGCTCGACGACGTAGCGGACGCATTTGGCGATCTCCTCCGGTTTGCCGAAGCGGCGGAGGGGGATCGTCTTGAGGAGCTTCTCCTGCACATCTTCGGGGATCGCGTTGACCATATCCGTCCCGATGAAGCCCGGGCAGATCGCGTTAACGGTTATGCCGTAGCGGGCGAGCTCGAGCGCGGCCGTCTTGGTGAAGCCGAGCATGCCGGCCTTGGCCGCTGCGTAGTTGGCCTGGCCGAGGTTCCCCGCCTCCCCGACGAACGAGCTTATGTTGACGATCCTGCCGTTCTCCTGCTCCATCATGTGCGGCAACGCCGCGTGCACCGTGTAGTAGCAGCTGTTCAGGTCGACCTTGACTACCTTGTCCCAGTCCTCGACGGCCATCTTCCTCAACAGGCGGTCCTGGGTGATCCCCGCGTTGTTGATCAACACGTCCACCCGCCCGAACCTCTCGACCGTCTCGTCTATGAGCTTCTGCGCCTGCCCGGCGTCCGAGACATCGGCCTGCACCACGATCGCCTCGCCGCCGCTCTCCTCTAACTTCTTCGCGACCGCCTCGGCGGGCTCCTTGCTGCGCGAGTAGTTGACCACGACCTTCGCGCCCGCGCTTCCGAACTCCTCGGCGATCGTCCGGCCCAACCCCCGGCTCGCCCCCGTCACTACCACCACGGCCCCACTCAATTCCGCCAAAACGTCCTCCCTTCCCGCAAACCTACTCAAAAACTCCTCGCGCAAGCGGATGCGCAAAGTAAGTCTATTGCCCCCGAACGCCACGTTCAAACTATGTGCCAACTGCACCCAAAACCCCAACCACCTCCCCCCACCGCCCAATAGGGCGACCGAAACGTTACAATCCAACCTGAAACCGGGACAGCCGGACCTTGACAAATCAGAATATATGTGTATAGTGCATGTAGAATGGAAGCAAAAGCGATGGACAACAATGGTGACAGCCAGGGGCGCAAGGTAGAGGTACGGCCGAGGAATTGGTTGGTGCCGGTGATCCTCTTGACGCTCAGGGAGTGGAACTCTTACGGGTACGAGTTGATGGAGCGGGCGGCGGCGTTCGGGTTCGAGGCGATGAACCCGGGGACGTTGTACCGGACCCTGAGGCAGATGGAGAAGGACGGCGTGGTGGAATCCAGCTGGGAGACCTCCAAGGGCGGGCCGGCGCGGCGGATGTATTCCATCACCGACGCGGGGGAGGCGTACCTGGAGTTTTGGGCGAAGGCGCTCGAGCAGTACCAGCGCAACATGGAGACCTTCTTCCGGCTCTACACCGGGCGTCCGCCGGAGCGGCGCAGAGAGAAGGAAAAAGGCGAGGAGAAGTAGCCAGACGGGACGACCGGCTGTGGTTGGTGCGGGGCGGGAGCTTGGTGGCACCTTAGCCGGATAACGGCCGAGGGGTGGGAAGGTAGCAAGAGCGTAAAAGGCAGGTGCGCGAAGTGGACACCAAGCAGCAGAAGCAGGTAAGCGAGGCGGCCGAGAAGTTCGCGGCGGCGCTCAGGGAATCATACAAGACGGTGGCGGAGCGCACCGTCTCGGCGCAGCAGCTCAACGCGGAGATGACGCAGACGTTTTTTAACAGCGTGATCGCCAACCTCCACTCCCAGGCGGAGAGCAACCGGGAAGCCGCTGGGGAGCTTGCCGAGCAACAGCGGCGGCAACAGGAGGCTACGCGGGCGCTCGCGCAGGAGTCGGTGAACGCGTACATGGACTTCCTCAACTCCATCTTTTCCTACTACCAGGGGGACCTGGATCGGGCGCAGAGGGCCACGAGGCAGCAGTAGCCGCGAAGGAGTAAGGGTTTGACGAGAGGCCGGGTCTTCTGACCCGGTCTCTTTTTTTGGGCCGAGCAGAGGGACGGGCGAGCGGCTATATTTACGTCTTAGGTGCAGGAGAGGCCGCGGGAGCCGAGCTTCGCGGCGGAGGAGGTGCGGATGACGGAGAGGCCGCAGAACCCGGCGGAGGCCGGTCTTCGGGCTTGGGGGGACGCAATGGGCGGGGCGGTCGCCGCCCAGCAGCGCAGCGTGGGGCTGGCTCAGGACTGGGCGGAGAGCGTCATCGAGACGTACAAGAGCCAGGCTGAGAGCTACAGGGCCTTGACAGACGCCATGCGATCGTCGCTGATGGCGCTGGAGAGTACACTAAAGAGCCAGGAGGAGACCAACCGGGCGCTGAGGGAGAGCTTGGAAGCGTACCGGGGCGTGGTCGAGAGCGCGAGCGAGACCCAGGAGAGGAACGTTCGGCTCGCCCAGGGCTACTTCGACAACATCGTGAAGACGCTGCAGGGCCAACTCGAGAGCAGCCGGGCGCTCCTCCTGGAGCCCGCGGCCAGGCAGCAGGAGTTCTTCCAGAACGCTACCCAGGAGTGGCTGGACGCTTACGTCAGGCTCCTGAACGCCCCGCTCGACCTCTACAGGGCGGGCACCGAAAGGGCGGCGAGGGGAGGCGGGGGAGGCACGTGAGGGTAATCTCGGACCGTTTGCGGGGGAAGTTCGCCGGGTAGATTGTGCCGCTGGCTCTTTGGTAAAATACCCGTGGCGTAAGCAAGAAAGAGAGGGAAGAGCATGAGCTTCGGCAACGGCAACGGCACCGAGATCGTCATCTCGACGCCCCTGAGGACCGCCATCGGCACCTT
>JADDPV010000137.1:0-11048 GCA_016781705.1 Rubrobacter sp. | reverse complement strand
GGCATCACGCGCGAGGAGAGCGACGAGTACGCCGCGCGCAGCCACCAGCGCGCCGCCAAGGCCAACGAGGAGGAGACCTCCTCCGGCCAGATTGTGCCGGTGGACATCAAGCAGAGAAGGGAGACCGTCCAGTTCACCACCGACGAGCACGTGCGGCCGAGCGTCACCGCCGAAGCCCTCGGGAAGCTCAAGCCGATCTTCAAGAGGGACGGCGGGACCGTGACCGCCGGCAACGCCTCCGGCATCAACGACGGGGCGGCGATGATGCTCGTGACCTCCGAGCGCAAGGCCGGTGAGCTCGGGCTCCCGGTCGCGGGCAGGCTCGTCTCGGCCGCGGTCGCGGGCGTGGACCCGTCCATCATGGGGGTCGGCATGATCCCGGCCTCCCGCATGGCCATGAAGAAGGCCGGCATCACCGTGGACGACCTGGACGCCGTCGAGGCCAACGAGGCATTCTCCTCCATCGCGATCGCCGTCGGGCGCGATCTGGAGGTGCCCGAGGAGAAGATGAACCCGGTGGGCGGCGCGATCGCCCTGGGCCACCCCATCGGCGCGACCGGCGCGATCCTGGCCGTCAAGATCCTGCACCACCTCGCCCGCACCGGCGGTCGCTACGGCCTCGTGACGCTGTGCATCGGCGGGGGCATGGGCATCGCCGCCATCTTCGAGAGCGTCTCGTAGAGTAGACGCAGGCTAAGAAAGCGCGGCGCCCGGGGCACGAGCTTCCGGGCGCCGCTTCTTTCTGCCGGAGGTCCGGCGGGCTCGTGAAGGATCGCGCCTGCTTGACGCCACCTCGCCGCTGCTTCGACCCGACGGGCCTGGAAACCTTCTAGCCCCAGCCGTCGGGCGAGAGCGCCACCTCGACGTACTCGAAGTCGCTCTCCCGCCGCGCTCTCTCGGGCAGCCCGAGGTCGCGCAGCAGCTTGAGCATTGCCCGGTTCTCGGGCAAGACGTAGGCGTGAAGGTGCTCGATGTCCCTCTCTCGGGCAGCCTCTATGAGGGCTCGGGTCAGGCTCGTCCCCAACCCGCGGTTCTGGAAACGGTCCTCGACGAGCGCCGCGTACTCGGCGGCGTCTCTCCCATCCTCCCGCTCGTAGCGCACCACCGCGATAATCTCACCCTCATCCTGCGGGTCGAGCGCCACCAGCGCGTACCTGTCCACCCCGTCAACCTCCGCGAACCGCCGCGCCAGCTCGTCCGAGAGCTGCTTCATCGGACCGAAGTAGCGCAACCTTACCGTTCGCTCGCTCGACCGCCCCACCAGCCTCTGCAACGCGCCAGCGTCCCCCGGTTCGATCTCCCTCACCGCCACGCACGTGCCGTCCGCCAACGCCAGAGCCCACCGCTTCGATCCGACCGTACCCTCCCGGTCGTCGTCCTCTTGTGTATATGCAAAGTGCATATAGTAGATAGTATCCTCTACCGGGGTCGGCTGCAAACGCGGGGCGTGAAAGGATACCGTGGGCGGGCAGCGAGAACAATTGTTGCTTTGGTTACTCTTTTTGGCGCTCTTCTCGTTTGGGGAGGCGTACATGCCTGATTTGATCAGCTCCAGGAACTGCTCTTCGGAGATCTCCAAATATCGGGCGAACCTTTCCGGGTCCATGAGGCCGGGCATAACGTCTTGCAGCGCCTCCCGTTGGGAGCAGACGAGCTCGAGGGCGCGCTGGTGGTCGCGCTCCAGGGAGCCGGTCCAGACGGATTCCGAGGCTTCGGCGGCCTCCTCGAGGCTAGCGCCTTCCAGGATCCGGGCGGCCAGCTCGACGGCGAGGTAGGTCGGGGTGGTCAGGCGGCGCTCGGTGGGGGAAAGGAGCCCTGCGGTCGTGTTCAGGCCGACCGCGTAGCGCAACAGGCCGGCTATCCCGCGTGCCTCCTCGGTGGAAATCCTCAATTCCGCGCGACTCGTCTGCTCCAGCTTCCTCTCCATCACGGCCATCCTTCCTATCTTCCGGCTTTCCCGGGACGTATTCTGCCGTCTTCGCAGCCCCGACGTTCTAACCCTCAACGGGGAGGGCGGTGACGTTCTCCGGTGTTTACACCGACCGCTTTGCGAGCGGCAGGCTCGTCGAGCATCGAGGGGAACCCGACACGGCGGGTCCGCTGCAGCAACCCGGACTGGCGCCCTCGTCCGACTAGCGGGGTGTCAGCTTCCCTCCGACCGTTGTTCGGACACCCCCGCGCGGCCGTTCTCCCGGTTCGTTGGGGGGCGGTAGGAGAAGGCGCGGTGGCCGGTGATGGCCTGGCCCACGATCAAGGTGTTCACGTCGTTGGTGCCCTCGTAGGAGTAGGTGCCCTCTATGTCCGCCATGTGCTCCATGACCCGGTAGTCCAGGAGGATGCCGTTGCCGCCCAGCACGTCGCGGGCGAGAGCGGCCGTCGCGCGCGCTTTGCCGACGTTGTTCATCTTGAACATCGAGACCTTGGCCGGGTCCAGGTCGCCCTCGTCCTTGAGCCGGCCCATGTGGATCGCGAGCAGCGTGCTCAGGGAGACCTCGTTGACCATCTCGACGAGCTTCGCCTGCACGAGTTGGTAGCTGGCTATGGGCGACCCAAACTGCTCCCGCTCTTTGGTGTAGGCTAGCGCTGTTTCGTAGCAGTCCATCGCCTGCCCAAGGCTGTCCCAGCCGACGCCGTAGCGCGAGTGCGTGAGCACGTGAAGGTCGAGGACAACCCTTCGGCCTTCGGCAGCCGGGCGTCTTCGGGGACGCGGCAGCCCTTCATGGTGATGTGCGTCTGCCAGACAGACCTCTGGGAGCCCTTGCGGGGGATGACTTCGGCGTGAAAGCCGGGGTTGTCGCCCTCGATGAGGAAGCAGGAAGGCTTGCCTTCGTCGGTCCTGGCCCAGATGACGGCGACGTCGGCGAAGGAGGCGTTGCCGATCCAGCGCTTCTCCCCGTCGAGGACGTACTCGCCGTCGGAGGTCTTCCTGGCCGTGGTCGCCATCGAGCCGGGGTCCGACCCCGCGTCGGGCTCGGTGAGGCCGACGCAGCCGACCTTCTCGCACCTCGCCATCGGCGGGGGGAGCCACTTCTGTTTGTGCTCCTCGGAGCCCAGCTCGTGGATGGCGGCCATGGCGAGGCCGCTCTGGACGTGGAGGAAGGTCGAGAGGCTCCCCGAGCCGCGGGCGAGCTCGGCGATGGCGAGGCCGTAGGCGACGTTGTTCCAACCGGCGCAGCCGTACCCCGGCGAGAAGCAACCGCCCATGATCCCGAGTTCGCCCAACCCCGGCAACAGCTCGAACGGGAACCCCGCCCGGTCCCAGTAGCCGGCGGATTTCGGGATCACCTCCCGGTCCACGAACTCGCGCACAGCATCGCGGATACGCTTTTCTTCCTCGGGAGCAACCGGTTCGCGCTTACGAAGTCGGTCTGGTTCTTTGCCGGGTCTCTTCGGGCGTGGTGCTCATCCCTCTCATCCCCTTTTGCTCGGCCCCCTTTCGTCAAGCATATGCCCCCGCGACGATGGGGTCAATCCGGCCGTGACGGGTTTCACGCTCCCGGCCTTGTTCCCGGCGCTGCCCATCCTACAATATAAAAGTAAAGAGATGAGTCCTCCGCGTCGCGGAGTACGGGCCGGCCTCGGGAGGGGCTGGCCTTCCTATTTGATCCCGGAAGGTTGCACGAGGGTTAACGCGGTCCGCGTGGGCGTCCGGGGGAGAGAGAGGTGAGCGGATCGTGCCCATCATGGTTACCGACAGCACCAGCGTGGACTACGACGTTAGGGGCGATGGCGGCGCCCCGGCGCTGCTGATGGTCAACGGCCTCGGCTTTGGGCGCTGGGGCTTCTTCAAGCAGACGCCGGCGCTTTCGCGCCACTTCCGCGTCATCACTTTCGACGTGCGGGGCGAGGGGAACCCGGCCCACAACGGCGACTTCGTCGCCGAGCTTTCGACGGCGGCGGTCTCGCTCCTGGACCACTTGAAGATCGGGAAAGCGCACGTCCTGGGGACTTCGCTCGGCGGCTTCGTGGCCCAGAGGCTGGCGCTGGACCGGCCGGACATGGTGGACCGGCTGGTGCTCGTGTGTACGAGCTACGGCGGGCGGGGGCGGGAGCAAGTATCGCCGCAGGCCCTGGGGGCGATGTTCGGCGTCGGCTCTCTGACCGCCGAGGGGGCGGCGCGCCGGGGGCTGGAGGTGGCGACCTCCGAGGCGTATCGGTCGCAGAAGCCCGGGGAGTTCGAGCAGATAGCGCGCTGGAGGGTCGCCGACTCGCCCTCGCTCTCGGCCTATTACCGGCAGGCGATGGCCGGCGCCCGCTTCGACGCCTCGCGCGACGTCGGCGATATCTACGCGCCGGCACTCGTGATCCACGGTAGAGAAGACCGCTTCATCCCCGTCGCCAACGCCGCCGCCCTCGCCGAGGCCCTCCCCGATGCCACCCTGCGCGTCCTCGACGACGCCGGCCACCTCGTCTTCATCGAACAAGCCTCCAGGGTGAACCGCCTGATCGCCAACTTCCTCGAACCACGCGAACTGAAGACCGGCGGCGGGAAGACGCGGCGCGCAGAGGCTACCGGGAAGCCGGAGGGGCGGCGCGCTCGCCTCGCCGCTCGCCTCTCGTACGCCGTGCGCAGTCTGACGCGGAAGCTGCTCGGCGGGCTTCCCCGCTAACTCCTGTTGGAGCAAAGATGCGCTCCTGGGGCAGTGTAAGCGGGGGCCGATAGAGGGTAAAATGTGCGGCAAGACACAAGAAGCGGCAGAGGGAGGACCGGCATGACCGAAAGCGGGCGCGGCAGCGGCGGCGGAGCCAACATCCCCGGCATGAACCAGGCCGCGGCGATGCCGTTCGCGCCGTTCGAGGCGTGGGCAGAGTGGTTTAGGGGGAACATGGGCGCCGTGACGGCGGCCTCGAGTGCGAGCGTACCCTGGCTCGCTTCGCCCGGCGTCTCGACGGGGGAAGCGTCCAAGGCGTTGCCCGAGGGGGCGATAGGGAGCGATCCCATCCTCTCGGCCGTCGAGCAGCTATGGGACGCCAACCCGCTCGCGAGCTTGCTGCCCATCAACTGGGGCGAGATCACGCGCTCTTTGCGGACCCTTTGGAGGCGCGAGCTGAGCGACCCCGCCCGCGCCGCTCAGAGGGCGACGGAGTACAACCGGCGCCTCTTCGAGACGACGATGAACATCTGGCAGGACGCCGCCGCGCGCTTCTGGGGCGTGCCGCGCGAGGGCGGGAAAGAGGAGGGCAAGAGGCCCGATAAGCGCTTCTCCGCGCCCGAGTGGGAGGCAAACCCCTACTATCAGACGCTCAAGGAGACGTACTTCCTCGCCTCCGATTACCTCATGAACGAGGCCGAGGCGACCGACGGGCAGAACACCGCGGAGCAGCGCAAGCTCCGGTTCCACCTCAAGCAGTTCGTGGACGCGATGGCCCCGGTCAACTTCCTCCTGACCAACCCCGCCGCCATGCGACGCATCGTGGAGACGGGGGGGACGAGCCTCGCCGAGGGCACCCGCAACCTGCTCACGGACCTCCAAGAGGGTCGCATCAGCCTGACCGACACGACGGCCTTCGAGTTCGGCAAGAACATCGCCGTGACGCCGGGCAAGGTCGTCTACCGCAACAAGCTGATCGAGCTCATCCAGTACAAGCCGCAGACCAAGCAGGTCCGCGAGGTGCCGATACTCTTTATCCCGCCCTGGATCAACAAGTACTACATCCTCGACCTGCGGCCCGGGAACAGCATGGTCGAGTACCTCGTCCAGCAGGGGTTCACGGTGTTCATTATCTCCTGGAAGAACCCGGACGCCTCCATGGAGGACACCAAGTTTGAGGACTACATGACCCTGGGTCCCGCCGCCGCGGTGGACGTGATAAAGGACATCACGGGGAGCGGGAAGGCGAACCCCGTCGGGTACTGCGTCGGCGGGACGCTGCTGGCGGTCATGCAGGCCTGGCTCGCCGCCGGCGGCGAGGAGAGCCCCTTCAACGCCTCGACCTACATGGTCTCCATGCAAGACTTCACCGACGTCGGGGACACCGCCGTCTTCATAGACGAGCCGCAGGTGGAGTTCATGGAGCAGCAAATGATGGAGCGGGGCTACCTCGACAACCGCGAGATGGCCAACATGTTCAACCTCTTGCGCTCGAGTGAGTTGATCTGGGCCAACGTAATCAACAACTACCTGCTCGGCCAGAAGCCGCCCGCCTTCGACCTCCTGTACTGGAACGCCGACGGCACCCGGATGACGCGCGCCGCCCACAGCTTCTACCTGAGGAACACCTACCTCGAGAACAACCTCGTCAAGCCCGGCAAGGTGAAGATCAAAGGCAGGCCCATGGACCTCAGCAAGATAACGGGTGAGATCTACTCCGTCGGGGCGGAGACGGACCACATCGTGCCCTGGTACTCGGCGTGGAAGATCTCGCAGCTCACCAACGCCAATGTGCGGTTTGCCCTCGCCTCGAGCGGCCACATCGCCGGCATGATCAACCCGCCCTCCAGGGGCAAGGGGAAGCACTGGATCAACGAGAGCGACGACGCCGGCTCCACCAGGACCGCCGAGGAGTGGCGCAAGAACGCCACCGTGCGCGAGGGCTCCTGGTGGCAGGACTGGACGAGCTGGCTCGAACCCCACGCCGGCAAGAAGGTCTCGCCGCCCCAGATGGGCAGCAAGAATTACCCGCCCATGGAGGACGCCCCCGGAACCTACGTCCGGGAGAGTTAGGGCGTACGAGAAGGGGGCGGGGCCGCAAGCGCGGCCCCGCCCCCTTCCCCTGTTTGCTGCTGATCTTTAGGCGCCGGAGCGCTCGGAGAGCCAGGCGCCGACCTTGGGCCACAGGCCCTTTTTGGCGCCGCGGCCGGTCATGAGACCGACGTGGCCGGCGTCGAGGACGAAGAACTCCTTGTCCTCGCTGCTGGCGAGGCCCATGATGGCCTCGGCCTGCGGGAGGGTGCAGATGTGGTCCTTTTTGCCGGCGATGGAGAGGAGGGGGGCCTTTATGTCGCCGAGGTCCACGCGGCGGCCCCGGAGTTTTACTTCGCCCTTGACGAGCTTGTCGCCCTGGTAGAAGTCCCGGATCCAGGTGCGGAACGCCTGCCCCGGGAAGGGCGGGCCGTCGTTGACCCACTTATTCATCGCGAGCCAGGTCTCCATCGGCTTGTCCTCGAAGATGCGCTCCCACATATTTACGTAGGTGCCGACGTAGTTGGTGACGGGCTTGAGCATCCGGTTGCCGGTGTCTATGAGGTCGCCGGGGATGTTGCCGAACGCGTCGGCGAGCAAATCCGGGTTCATGTACTTATTGCTGGTGAACAGGTTGTACAGGCCCATCCCGTCCTCCGGGAAGCTGACCGGCGCCGTGAGCAGTACGAGGTTCTTGAGCTTCTCGGGGAAGAGCGAGGCGTACATCGCACTCATCGTCCCGCCCATACAGTACCCGAGCAGGGTGAACTCGTCCGCGCCCGAGGTGCGCATGACCTTCCTGGCCGCCTTGGGCATGTAGTCGAGGACGTAGTTCTCGAAGTCGAGGTCCTTGTCCTCGTCGCCGGGGACGCCCCAGTCGAGCATGTACACGTCGAAGCCCTCGCCGACGAGATACTCGATGAAGCTGTTGCCCGGCAACAGGTCGAGGACGTAGGGGCGGTTTATGAGGGCGTAGACTATGAGGATAGGGACCGGGTGCTTCTTGGGGGCGCTGGGCTCGTAGCGATATAGTTTCGCCTTGTTCTTGGTCCAGACGACCTCTTTGGGGGTGCGGCCGGTGTCGGCCTGAGCGCCCTCCACGACGACCCTTATCCCCTGGCTGTACTTGTCGAAGAAGTTCTCGACGTCCGAGGGGACGACTGTGCCTACCGCACTTTCGGTGCCCACCGGCGTGCCGGCGTAACGATCCGTCATCTAGCTCGCTCCCTTTCTGCGCACGTCGTCTACCGTGATCTGACCCCCCGAACCCGTCCCCTCGACCTCGCCGAGGTCCACGCCGAGCTCCTGCGCCTTGCGCCGCGCCGCCGCCGTCGCCCGAGGCTCCGCCGCCGCCTGCGACGACGCCCCGTTTGGCTGCAAGGGCTCCTGCGGCGCCTCGTAGAGCGCGGGCTCCACCCCTGCGCTTACGCCGCCGTTCTGCGGCGCGCTCTCCAGCGCGGCGAGGAGTCGGTCGAGCTTCTCCTCGACCCCGTCGAGGCGGCGCTCCAGGTTGGCGACCGAATCGGCGGCCGCGGCCCCGTCCGCAGCTTCGGCGGATGCCTCGGCGGAGGCGTCGAGCTTCACTTCGAGGCCCACGATGCGCTCTTCGATCCCCGCCACGGCGCCGGTGGTCGCCGGCTCGCCCAGACGATCCTCGAAGTCCTCGAAGTCCTCTTCGAGGCCGTCCACCTTTTCCTCGAGGGCGACCACGAGCCCGGCCACGCGGCTGACGTCAGAGCGAACCGGGAGCTGGAGGCTCTTGAGATACTCCTCGGAGTTGCGCTTGAAGACCTTGTAGAAGCTCGCGTAGTTCTGCAGGAGGCGGCTGAAGGGTTCGAGGAACTCCTCGCGCTCGATCAGGTCGCCCACCAGGTCGGAGAACGGCCCGTTGGTCGCGTTGTACCATTGCGTGGCGAACTGCAACGGGTCGGTCGGCACGTTCTCCACCGCCGCGAAGTTGGTCCGGATCTGGTCGAACATCTCGACCCAGCGCGGCCACATCTGCGCCACCTCGGTGCCGAGGCTGACGCTCCGCTGCGCGCTCTTGTTGACCGCTTCGAACCACTGCCGCCACAGGTCCTGCGTCCCCTCGAGCCCCACGTTCGCCAGCGGGTTCGCCGCCGGCACCGGCCTGGCCTTCTCGACGGGGCTCTTGCCTTCCATCCCCGTCGCACCCCCCGGTGCCTTGAGCTGCGGGCCTGCTATCATCCGCTCGCGCATCTCCTCCAGCCCCACGAACCACTGCCGGTACAACCCGTACGGGTCCGCGTAGTTCTTGCGTCCAGCCTCGAAGAGGTCCGACCAAGCCTTCGTGCCAGTCTCGAACCACTGCCTCCATAGCTCCGTCGGATCCGTTACCGCCCGGCCTCGCCCATCTTCTTCACTCACCCGCAGATGCTCCTTTCAGCGCCGAAGCCGGCGTCGTGGATAACCTCCAAAGTACGACAGGGATCGTTTATAGGCGAGATTATACTAGCGAACGCGCCCGTTGTGTAATTGGCACATACTATCTAGACGCACATACGCCCCCGGCCGGCTGGGTCCCGACCGGGGCGTATGGTTGTTCTGCTATTTCGGGCCGTTAGGAGGTGGAGGTAGCAGCGCCCCAGCGGTTGCGAACGTCCTCGGCGAAGGCGGTGTACTCGCGGACCGGATGGGCTTGGACCTCCACGTAGTGGGCTATCGGCAGGGTCATGAGGATCTGATCGAGCTCGTCATGGGACTCCGCGTCGATGATGCCGACCACGCGCCGCTGTCCAGAGACCTTGTAGAGCGAGAGGAGCTTGCCCGCCTCCAGGGCCCCGACGGCTACCTCCGCTTCCTTCTCCCAAATGTCGAACAACTCGTCGAGCGACAGCTCCTTAGGGGTGACACGAAAATCGAGGAAGAACAGCACGATTAACTCCTTTCTACGCTTCCGCCCTTGCTTTATCCCTCAGCTCGCGCCGCAGGAACTTGCCGGTCGCGGTCTTCGGGACCTCATCCAGGAATTCTACCTGGCGCGGGTGCTTGTTGTCGGCCATGTTCTCCTTGCAGTAGGCTATGAGATCCTCCTCGGAGACCGAGCCTTCCTCATTGAGGGCGACGAACGCCTTGACGGTCTCGCCGCGGTACTCGTCCGGGACGCCGACGACGGCGGCCTCTTTGACTTGCGGGTGCGTGTAGAGGACGTCCTCTACCTCGCGCGGCCAGACCTTGTAGCCGGTGACGTTGACCATGTCCTTCTTGCGGTCCACGATGTAGAAGAAGCCGTCCTCGTCCAGCACCGCCACGTCCCCGGTGAGGAAGAAGCCGTCGTGGAAGGCCTGTTCCTTCTCCTCGGGCTTGTTCCAGTAGCCATTGAAGATCAGCGATCCTTTGGTCGCGAACTTCCCCGACTCGCCGACCGGGACCTCCTCGGACGGGTCCTCGACCTTCACCAGCCTCGTCTCGCAGTTCGGGACCGGCACCCCGATCGAGAGCGCGCTGCTCACCTCGTCCACCGGGGCGCGGGCCCCGAGGGGCACGAGGTGGGTCGGGGAATTGCTCTCGGTGAGGCCGTAGGCGATGTGTATGTAGACGCCCCCCACCGGGCCGTCGTCGACCCCCTGCTCACGACGAGCATGCCGTCCGCGGTAACCTCCTCGACCGGCCTGGACGTGGTCTGCCACGCCGCCGAGTCCTACATCTCCAAGCCCTACGACCAGCGGCCCAAGCCGAAGAGCCCGGACGACCGGCCACCGTATCAGGGGGCGAACCCGGTCGCGGACATCTGGAGCGCGAAGGTGCTGGAGTTCGGCGGCAAGTACCTGAGGCGCGCCGTCGAGAACGGCGAGGACGTGGAGGCCCGGGGCACGATGATGCTCGGGGCGTCACTCGCGGGGGTGGGCTTCGGCTCGGCGGGGGTCCACATCCCGCACTCCTGCGCGTACCCTATAGCCGGCCTCAAGCACGAGTACGAGCCCCCCGGCTACCCCAAGGACCACCCCTTCGTGCCGCTCGGCTGGTCGGTCATCGTCACCGCCTCGGCCGCGTTCCGGTTCACATACGATACCATGCCCGAACGCCACCGCGAGGTTGCGGAACTCTTGGCCGGCGAGAGGATCGAAAAGGCCGACGAGAACACGCTGCCGGAAGTGCTAATCCAGCTGATGAAGGACGTGAAAGTGCCGCGCGGCGTCCGCGAGCTTGGCTACTCCGAGGACGGCATCCCAGAACTCGTCGAGGGTGCGATGAAGCAGCAGCGGCTCCTCGTCGGGGCGCCGAAGGAGGTCACGGAAGACCATCTCGCGAACATCTTGCACGAGAGCATGGAGAACTGGTAGAAAGAAGGGAACCGTGGCAGACTACTTGAGGCCGTACTTTTTCGAGTGCGCAACCCTCAAGACGTTACTTAACCTAAGTTGCCTCCTATAGGCACTGTATGGAGAAGGCCAGCACGAACCA
>JADDPV010000069.1 GCA_016781705.1 Rubrobacter sp. | reverse complement strand
GGTCCCCCCCACCGTCTTTTCTCGCCTTGAAAGGGCGGTGTCCTGGGCCTCTAGACGATGGGGGCAGGCCGCCTCGCTTCGCGAGCGGCTCGCGAGCCGGGAAGGGATCGAACCTTCGACACGAGGATTAAAAGTCCCCTGCTCTACCACTGAGCTACCGGCCCTCTTTGGGGAGGATTCTACCAGATGGCCCGGCGCGTCTACCCGCGGCGTGGCCTGGAGGAGCGGCGGGTGAAGTACAGGGCCGCGGCGAGCGAGATCACGAGCGCCGTCAAGACTCCGAGCTCTATGAGCAACCTGTCGAACTCGGGTGTGCCGAGGCTCTGTTCTATGGAGATCGTCACCGCCAGGACGCGCCGGACCACGGCGATCAGGCCGATCAGGAGGAACGGCTCGGCGTTCACTTCACGTTCGCGGATTATCGTGCTGATCGTGCTAGCAGCTCCGCGAAGATGAACACGAGCAATACCTTGTCCAGAACTTCCAGCGCCGTCCCGAGCGGCCCGACCTCCGCTATCCTGATGACGCTCGCCCCCGCCGAGTAGAACACCATCCCGATGGTCGCGAGCAAGAAAAGTGCCGCCCCAAAGTACACTACCCGTTCGGCCGCATCCATCGCTTTCGCCAGCCGGAGTTCTTGTCCCTGCCGCTGCTCCGCCATGACCCTCTAATGCAAGAAGTGGCGGCGCTTGGTCACGACCATAGAGACGCCGCGTCGATCCGCCGCCTCTATCACTTCCCCGTCGCGCTTGGAGCCGCCGGGCTGAATGACGGCCCTGACGCCGGCCTCCGCCAGGATCTCCAGCCCGTCGGGGAACGGGAAGAAGGCGTCGCTCGCCGCCGATGTGCCCCGCGCGCGCTCGCCGGCCTTCTTCACCGCGATTTCGGCGGCCTCGACCCGGCTGGTCTGCCCCGCCCCGATCCCGACCGTGGCCTCGTCTCTGGCAAGCACGATGGCGTTGCTCTTGACGCTCTTCGCGACCTTCCAGGCGAAGAGCAGGTCCCCCAACTCGTCGGACGAGGGGTGCTTGACCGTGACCGTCTCGTACTCCGAGTCGCTCTCGACGCGGTCGGTGTGCTGCAAGAGCATCCCGCCCGTGACGTGTTTGGCGGAGAGCGGTGGGCGGGGCAGCGGCCCGGCTTCGAGGAGTATCGCATTGGGCTTCTCCGCGAAGACCTCGCGCGCCTCCTCCGAGAAGCCGGGGGCGATGAGGACCTCGGTGAAGACCTGCGAGACCTCACGCGCGAGCTCCCCGTCCACGGGTTCGCTCAGCGCCACGATCCCACCGAACGCCGAGACGGGGTCGGAGGCCAGGGCTTTGCGGTACGCCGCCGCCAGATCGTCGGCGACCGCCGCCCCGCATGGGTTGGCGTGTTTGATGATCGCCGCCGCCGGCCTCCCACCCTCCGCGAGGTCCGCGAGCAGGACGCGCGCCGCGTCCACGTCGCCCAGGTTGTTGAACGAAAGGTCCCTCCCCTGCAACCGCTCCACCCCCGAGAGCAAATGCTCCGCCCCACCCTCGACGTAGTACGCCGCCCCCTGGTGCGGATTTTCCCCGTAGCGCAGCGAAAGCCTCTTCCCGTAACGCTTCGTCAACACCACCGGGAAAAGGCCGTCCGCGCCGTCGTCGGCCAGTTTCGCCTCCGCTCTATCGGCGGCGCCTCCGGCGAGCCAGCGCGCGATGGCGCCGTCGTATGCGGCGGTCTTGCGGAAGGCTTCGAGGGCGAGGCGTCGCCGCGTTTCCAGGGAGACTTCGCCCCCCTCTAGCTCCGCGAGGACCTCGTCGTAGAAGCTCGGGTCGGGGACGACGGTAACCGAGCGGAAGTTCTTCGCCGCCGCCCGCAGCATCGCGGGGCCGCCCACGTCTATCTGCTCTATGGCGTCCTTTTCGGCGCCGCCGCCCGCTATCGTCTCCTCGAACGGGTAGAGGTTCACGCAGACGAGGTCTATGGGGCCTATATCCGCCTCCACCAGCTCGACGACCTGATCCGGGTCCTCCAGGTCGGCGAGGATGCCGCCGTGGATCCTGGGGTGCAGCGTCTTCACCCGGCCCTTGAGGATCTCCGGCGCCCCCGTCACCTCCGAAACCCCGACTACCGGAACGCCGGCCTCCGCGAGCGCCCTCGCCGTGCCGCCGGTGGAGACGATCTCGAACCCCATCCCACTAAGCTTCTTGGCGAAGCCCGCGACGCCCTCCTTGTTCGAGACGGAGACGAGCGCCCGGCGCTTCACGCCCGCCCCCAGAAGCAGTCCGCGACCGCCCCGACGAGCAGGCGGTGCTCGACGGGGCGCAAACGCTCGTGCAGCGCCTCCTCCGTGTCGTCTGGCAGAATCGGCACCGCCTCCTGGCGGACGACCGGACCCGCGTCTACCTCTTCGACCATGTAGTGCACCGTTACCCCCGTTTCTGTCACCCCGGCCTCCAGGGCGCGGCCTATAGCATCTAACCCCCTGAACTCCGGCAGCAGCGAGGGGTGGACGTTGATCACCGCCGGGAACCTCTCCAGGAACGGCGGCGAGAGGATCCGCATGTACCCCGCCCCCACCACCAGCCCCACCTCGTACCGGGCTACCCTGCGAGCCAGCTCGACGTCGTACTCCTTGCGCGACGAATAAGCTTTCGGGTCCACGAACTCCACCGGGACCCCCGCCCGCCGCGCCCGCTCGAATGCGAACGCCCCCTCCCTATCCCCAGCTACCACCGCCACGTGCCCCGGATACGCGTCCAGGAGAGCCTGCAGGTTCGTCCCCGATCCCGACGCCAAAACCGCGAACCGCGAGCCCTCGGGCAGCCGCTCAAGGGGAGGCAAACTCCACCCCTTCGGCCTCCACCACCTCGCCGATGCGCCGCGCGTCGCAACCCATTTCCCGCAGCGCCGCGAGCGCCCCTTCGACATCGCCTCCGCGCACGACGGCGCAGAAGCCCACCCCGAGGTTGAAGACCCGGCGCATCTCCCCCTCCGGGACGTTACCGAGAGACCGGATCAGGGCGAACACCGCCGGCTCCTCCCAGGAACCCGCGTACAGCCGCGCCCCCAAACCACCCAGAGCCCGCGGCAGGTTCCCCGGTAGCCCGCCACCCGTCACGTGCGCCATCCCACGCACCTCGACCGCCCCCCGCAGCGCCTCCACCTCCTTGACGTAGGGGCGGTGCGGCTCTAGGTACGCCTCCCCGATTGTGCGCCTCCAGCCCTCCGGGACGTGGTCGTAGGAGAGTCCAGCATTCGCCAGCACCTCGCGGGCCAAAGTGTAGCCGTTCGTGTGCGGGCCGCTCGAAGGGAGCCCGATCACGGCGTCCCCCACCTCGACCCCCTCGCCGGTGACGACCTCCCCCCTCTCGCACGCGCCGACGCACGCGCCCACCACGTCGAAGTCCCCCTCCGCGTACAGCCCCGGCATCTCCGCCGTCTCCCCGCCCACCAGCGCGATCCCCAGCGCGCGACAAGCCCCGGCGGCGCCCCGAACCACCTCCGCCGCCACCCCAGGGTCGAGCCTCCCGCTCGCCACGTAGTCGAGGAACAGGAGCGGCCTCGCGCCCGTCGCCAGAACGTCGTTCGCGCAGTGGTTCACCACGTCCGCGCCGACGGCGGCGTAACGCCCGAGCGCCTTCGCCACCAGCACCTTCGTGCCCACGCCGTCTATAGAGGAGGCGAGAATAGGCTCCCGGTACCCGGTCAGCGCGTACAGGCCCGCGAAGCCGCCTGGGTAGGAGACGACCTCCGGGCCGTGCGTCTCCTCGACGGCGGCGCGCATCAGGGCGGCGGCCCGGTCGCCGCGCTCGATGGAGACGCCCGCGCGCTCGTAGGACGAGCCTCCGGTCACGCCTACCCTTCTCCCGCCGTCGCCCCTTCCAGGGCGAACTTCGAGGCGGTGCCGGGGACGGGGTAGTCGCCGTCGAAGCAGGCGCGGCACAGTCCACTCCGTGGGTGGCGGGTCGCCCGCGTCATGCCCTCGACGGAGAGGTAGGCGAGGGTGGTCGCCCCGATCTGGCGCCGTATCTCCTCCACGGAGTGTTTCGCCCCGACGAGCCCCTCTCTGGTGTCCATGTCTATCCCGTAGTAGCAAGGGCCGGTGACCGGCGGCGAGGAGACTCGGAAGTGGACCTCCGCGGCGCCGGCCTCGAATAGGAGCGCCACGAGCTTGCGGCTCGTGTTCCCCCGGACGATGGAGTCGTCTATGACCACCACGCGCTTGCCCTCGATCACCGACGGCAGCGGGTTCAGCTTCAGGCGCAGGCCGATCTGGCGCATCCCATCCGTCGGCTGGATGAAGGTGCGGCCCACGTAGCGGTTCTTTATGAGGCCCTCGGCGTAGGGGATGCCGCTCCTGTTCGAGTAGCCGACGGCCGCCATGATGCCGGAGTCGGGCACCGGGATGACCACGTCCGCCTCGACGGGGGATTCATCGGCCAGGGCCTCGCCCATCCCGCGTCGCGCGTCGGCGACCTCCCTCCCGTCGAAGCGCGAGTCGGGTCTGGCGAAGTACACGTACTCGAAGACGCAGAGGGAGCGCCTCGCCTCTTCGGCGCGGCGGCTCGTCAGGCCCTCGTCGTCCACGACGACGACCTCGCCGGGCTCGACCTCGCGCAGGAACTTCGCGCCGACGATGTCGAGGCCGCAGGTCTCGCTGGAGACGGCGTAGCCGCCCTCGACCTCGCCGATGCACAGGGGACGGAAGCCGTGCGGGTCGCGGAAGGCGACGAGCTTGTCCCGGAAGATCATGGCCACCGAGTACGCCCCCGAGAACCGGCGCATCGCCGCCACGACCGCCTCGCCCACACCGCATCTCCCCTTCTCGAGCTCCGCGACGGCCGCCGCCGCGATGAAGGAGGTATCCGAGGTGGAGTTGAACTCGAAGCCTTCGGCTGCGAGCTCCTCCCCGAGCCTCGCGGCGTTCACCAGGTTACCGTTGTGGGCGACGGCGACGTTCACGTCGCCGCGGCCGTGGAACTCGGGTTGAGCGTTCTCCCAGGAGGCCGAGCCGGTCGTGGAGTAGCGCACGTGTCCCAAAGCTATGTGCCCGCTCTCCAGCGCGGCGAGCCGGTGCTCGTCGAAGACCTGCGAGACGAGGCCCATGTCGCGCATCGCCAGCGTGCGCTCCCCGTCGGAGACGGCGATGCCGGCGGACTCCTGGCCCCGGTGCTGCAACGCGTAGAGCCCGAAGTATGTCCGCTGGGCCAGCTCCCCCGCCAGAGAGCGCGAGTACAGCCCGAATACCCCGCAAGCCTCTTTGGGCTTGCCGTCGGCGTGATCCAGCATCAGATCCCCCCCACCCCCGCCGTCATTTCGCCGCGGACGCTGCCGGCGTTGACCGTGGAGGCAGGCTCCAATAGCATCACGTGTGCCTCCTCATCTGCGACGGGCCGGTGCTCGATCCTGCACGGGACGACGATGAGCTCACCCTCCTCCACCCGGACGTTCCGGTCCCCGAACTCCATCCTGGACCGTCCTCTAACCAAGAGGAACAATTCGTCCTCCTCCTCCTCGTGGTGGTGCCAGACAAACTCATCCACAAGCCTGACCAGCTTGACGTGCTGGCTGTTCAGCTCTCCCACGACCTTCGGGCTCGAGTGCTCGTCGAAAGGTGCGAGCTTATGTTCGATTTGGACCTTGTCCACCACCCCGCCTCTTATCGGTTCGAGCAGAGAAACGCTACCCAAAGTGCCCCCCCTCCGGCGCGTGCCGCTCGAAGAGGTCGCGCTCGTGTGCGGTCCTCAACTCGTCGAGCCCCACGTCGAGAAGCCCCGCCACGACGAGCCTGTCTCCGCCCGTGCGACCGATAGCGGAGTGGCGGACGCCGCCGAGCGCCTCCTCCAGCTCCCCGAGCCTCCCTTCCGGCACGGCGACGAGGATACAGCCCCCCGCCTCCCCGAAGAGCGCCACGTCCTGGCGCCCTCCCGGCAAGAGCCGCGCCTCCGCGCCGATGCCGCCGGAGATCGCCATCTCCGCGAGCGCGACCGCGAGGCCGCCGCCCGAGAGGTCGTGCGCCGTTTCCACGATGCCGGCCGCTATGGCCTCGCGCACCGCATCCGAGACGGCCTTCTCCACCTGGAGGTCTGGCTTGCGCGGCGCGCCCGAGATCCGGCCATGCACTATCTCCAGGTACTCGGAGCCCGCGAGCGACGGCCGGAAGTCTCCGACGAGCACCAGCGCGTCGCCCTCCCTCTGGAGGCCCGGCTTCGCGTGGCGACCAGCGTCCTCCAGGACGCCGACCATGCCGACGGTGGGAGTCGGGAAGATCGCGCCGAGCTCCGTCTCGTTGTACAGGCTCACGTTCCCGCTCACCACCGGCGTCCCGAAGACCTCGCACGCCTGTGCCATCCCCTCGACGCACTCGGCGAGCTGGTAGTACGCGTCGGGTTTCTCGGGGCTGCCGAAGTTCAGGCAGTCGGTGAGGGCGACGGGCTCCGCCCCCACGCACGAGAGGTTGCGGTACGCCTCCGCGACGGCCGCCGCCCCGCCGCCCCTCGGGTCGAGGTAGCAGTGCCGGCCCCGACAGTCGGTGGCGACGGCGAACCCGATCTTCGTGCCCTTTATGCGCATCACCGCGGCGTCGGCGCCGGGCCTGACCACCGTGTCCGCCCCGACCTCGCTGTCGTACTGCTCGTATACGGAGCGCCTAGAGCACAGGTTCGGGTGGGCGAGCATGGTCAGCAGCGCGGTCTCGTAGTCCTCGGGGCGCGGTATCTCAGACAAGTCGAGCTTCCGCGCCTCTTCGAAGTAGGCGGGCTCGACTAGGTCGCGCTCGTACACCGGGGCGTCCGCGAGGTGTTCGGCGGGGACGGACCCGATCTGCTCGCCCTCGTGCAGCACCCTCAACTCGCCGTGGTCCGCGACGCGGCCCACGATGGCGGCGACCAGCTCGTAACGCTCGGCAATCTTCAAGACTTCGTCCGCCTTCTCGGGCTCGACGACGGCGAGCATGCGTTCCTGGGACTCGGAGATCACGACCTCCCACGGCTCCATCCCCGCCTCCCGCAATGGGACCAGGCCCGCGTCTATCTCGATGCCGACCCCCCCCTTCGCGGCCATCTCGGACGCCGAGGAGGCGATGCCGGCCGCCCCCAGGTCCTGCAACGCGACGAGCAGACCGCGTTCGAGTAGCTTGAGGGAGCACTCGATCAGCATCTTCCCGGCGAACGGATCCCCGACCTGCACGTTCGGTCGCTTCTCCTCGGAGCCCTCGTTCAGCTCGTCGGAGGCGAAGGTTGCCCCGTGGATGCCGTCGCGCCCGGTCTTGGAGCCGAAGAGCACCACGAGGTTCCCCTCGCCCACCTCGGCGCGCGCCCGAACCACGTCGTCCGACCTTATCAACCCGACGCACATCGCGTTGACCAGCGGGTTCCCGGAGTAGGCGGGCGCGAACTCGACCTCGCCGCCGACGGTCGGCACGCCCACGGCGTTCCCGTACCCGCCGATGCCGCGCACTACCTCGCGGAAGAGGTAGCGGTTGCGCTCGCTCTCCAGCGGCCCGAACCGCAAGGAGTTGAGCAGCGCCACCGGTCTGGCGCCCATCGCGAGCACGTCCCGTATGATGCCGCCGACCCCCGTGGCAGCCCCCTCGTAGGGCTCGACCGCCGACGGGTGGTTGTGGCTCTCCATCTTGAACGCGAGCGCCCAACCCTCACCGACCTCGATCACGCCCGCGTTCTCCCCCGGCCCCTGCAACACTCGTGCCCCCTCCTTGGGGAAGCGCCCGAGCAACGGCCGCGAGTTCTTGTAGCCGCAGTGCTCACTCCACATCACGCTAAACAGCGACAGCTCCAGGTAGTTGGGCGCCCGTCCCAACAACTCCAAGATACGATCGTACTCGAGGTCCGAGAGCCCGAGAGAGGTGTACGTCTCTTGCAAGTTCAAACCTTCGCCCCCGCGAAGCGCAGCACCGACTCGAAGACCTTGAGCCCCGCCTCGGAGCCGAGAGCAGGGTCCGAGACGCGCTCGGGGTGCGGCATCAGGCCGACGACGCTGCGGCCTTCGTCGCAGATGCCGGCGATGTCGTTGACCGAGCCGTTGGGGTTCTCCACGTAGCGCAGCACGACCCGCCCCTCTTCCTCGAGCCCGCGCAGCGTCCGCTCGTCGGCGAAGTAGCTGCCCTCGTTGTGGGCGACCGGCAACGTTAGCTCCTCGCCCCGCTCGTAGAGCGAGGTCCAAGGCGTGTCGTTCGCCTCGACGCGCGCCCTCACGCGCCGCGAGACGAAGCGCATGCTCGCGTTGCGCAGCAAGGCCCCCGGCAAGAGGTGCGCCTCGAGGAGCACCTGGAAGCCGTTGCACACGCCGAGGACGGGACCGCCGGACCGGGCGAAATCCTCCAGCGGACCCATCACCTTCGCGAAGCGGGCTATGGCGCCGGGCCTCAAGTAGTCCCCGTAGGAGAAGCCGCCCGGGACGACGACGGCGTCCACGCCCTTGAGGTCGGCGTCGGCGTGCCACAGCTCCACGGGGGTCGCTCCGGCGCGCTCCACGGCGTACAGGGCGTCGCGGTCGCAGTTCGAGCCGGGGAAGACGGTGACCCCGATCCTCACTAGGAGATCACCTCCCACTCGTACTCCTCGACGGTCGGGTTGGCGAGCAGCCTCCTGCACATCCCCTCGACCTTGTCCGCCGACTCGACCTCCATCTCCACCAGCCGCCCGATGTGCACCGTCTTTACCCCAGAGAAGCCCAGGGCCGGCAGCGCCCGACGCACGGCCTCGCCCTGCGGGTCGAGGATGCCGCTCTTGGGTCGTACCAGAACCCGTACCTTCAAGCTATCGATCCCTTCGGAGGGAGTAGAGAAGAACCGCTACTCACTTCTCCCACCCGATACCCGCCGCAGCATCTCCTCATACGCTTCCTCGACACCGCCCATGTCGCGGCGGAAGCGGTCCTTGTCCAGCTTTTCGCCCGTCTCCTTGTCCCAGAAGCGGCACGTGTCGGGGCTCACCTCGTCGGCGAGCATCAGGTTGCCGCTCCCGTCGCGCCCGACCTCTATCTTGAAGTCCACGAGCGTGACGCCCATCTCGTCGAAGTACGGGGCGAGGATGCCGTTGACCTTCAGGCCCAACTCCTCGCAGAGCTTCAGGTCCTCGTCGGGGACGCCCAGCTCCCGGAAGTGGTACCAGTTGAGCAGTGGATCGCCCAGAGCGTCGTCCTTGAGGCACAGCTCGACGATGGGGGCCTTGAGGGGCGTGCCCTCCTCGTAGCCGATGCGTTTGGCCAGTGATCCGGCGGCGACGTTGCGCACGATGACTTCAACCGGGAGCATGTCGAGCCGTTTGGTCTTGATGGTCGTCTCGTCCACCTGCTCGACGAAGTGCGTGGGGACGCCCCGCTCTTCGAGGTACGCGAAGACCGCCGCGCTCATCGTGGCGTTGGTCTTGCCCTTGCCCACCCACGAGCCGCGCTTCTTGCCATCGAAGGCCGTCGCGTCATCCTTGTAACGGTGCAGCAGCACACCCTCATCTCCGGTCTCGAAGACCTTCTTGGCCTTGCCCTCGTACAGGAGCGTCTCAGTCACCTTCAATCCTCCCCTTCAGTTCTCTCACACGCTCGAAAACGGCACCCACGTTGCGCAAAGCGTAGGCGGGATCGAACAAACCGTCCAACCCGTCGTCGAGCCGCGTGCGCGCCTCCTCGCTCTTCCGCAGCAGCTCGCGGAAGCCGCCCTCGCCCTCCCAGGCGCGCATCGCCGCGCCCTGCACCACAGCATAAGCATCGTCGCGGGACATGCCACTCTCGACGAGCGCCAGGAGGACGCGCCCGGAGAAGACGATGCCGCCGCCCATGTTCAAGTTCTCGAGCATCCGCTCCTCGTTTACCCGCAATCCCGAGAGCACACGCCGGGCGGTGCGCAGCATGTAGTGGGCGACGGTGGTGGCGTCGGGGAGGACGACGCGCTCCGCCGAAGAGTGGGAGATGTCGCGCTCCTGCCACAGGGCGTTGTCCTCGAAACCAACCTGCGCGTAGCCGCGCAACAGGCGCGCCATCCCGCACAGGCGCTCCGAGAGGATAGGGTTTCGCTTGTGCGGCATCGCCGAGGAGCCCTTCTGGCCCCTCCCAAACGGCTCTTCGAGCTCGCGCACCTCCGTGCGCTGCGCGCCCCTGATCTCCAGCGCGATCTTCTCGAGCGTCGAGCCGAGTACGGCCAGAGTCGAGAGGGCCTCCGCGTGGCGGTCGCGTTGGATCACCTGGGTCGAGGCGGGTGCCGGCTCCAGCCCCAACTCCTCGCAGGCGATGACTTCCACCTTGGGGTCCACGTTGGCGTAGACGCCGACCGCGCCGGAGATCTTCCCGACCGCGGCGGCCTCCTGCGCGTGGGCCAGCCGCTCCAGGTTGCGCTCCATCTCGAAGGCCCAGACGGCCAGCTTGTGCCCGAACGTCGTCGGCTCCGCGTGTACCCCGTGCGTGCGTCCGACCATCGCCGTGCCGCGGTGATCCAGAGACATGTCGCACAGCAGCAGGGCGAGCCTCTTCGCCTCGTCCAGGATCAGGTCCAGCGCATCCCTCAGCCGCAGCGCGCCCGCGGTGTCCACGACGTCCGAGGACGTGAGGCCGAAGTGGAAGTGGCGGGCCGCGTCGGGTGCGCCCTTCGCCTCGACCGTCTCCGCCACCGCCGTGACGAAGGCTATGACGTCGTGGTTGGTCTCCGCCTCTATCTCCTCGATGCGCTCGACGGTGAAGTCCGCCCTCTCGGCCAGCTCCTCGACCTCGGCCGTGGGGATCTCGCCGAGGGTGGCGCGGGCGCGGCAGGCGGCCAGCTCGACCCGCAGCCAAGAGCGGAACTTCGCCTCCTCGCTCCAGAGGCTACCCATCTCCGGGGTGGTGTAGCGCGAGATCACGCGCCCTTCGCCTCCTCCAGCCTCCCGGCGAGGTCGTGGTCAGAGAGCGCCAGGATCTGTGCCGCCAGCACACCCGCGTTGGCCGCGCCATTCACCGCCACGGTCGCCACGGGCACACCGGTGGGCATCTGCACCGTCGCCAGCAGAGCGTCGAAGCCGCCCAGAGGACCGGCCGCGACGGGGACGCCGATGACGGGCAATGTCGTGCGGGCTGCGACGGCCCCGGCGAGGTGCGCGGCCATCCCGGCGGCGCAAATTATGACCTTGAGGCCCCGCTCGCGCGCCGAAGAGGCGTACTCAGAGACGCCCTCGGGATCGCGGTGGGCGCTCCTCACCTCGATCTCGTACCCGACGCCCAAAGCATCGAGGCGGGCGGTGCATTTTTCCAGGACGGGCATGTCGTTCTTGCTGCCGACGAGGATGCCGACCCGCGGGTACGCAGCGTCTTCCGTCATAGATCCTCCATCTCCAAGGCTTCGAGGGCTATATCGGTGCGGTAGTGCGCGCCGCGGAAGCCGATCAACTCGACGGCGGCGTAGGCGCGCGCCCGCGCTTCCATGATAGAGGGTCCCGTTCCGACGACGTTGAGGACGCGGCCACCGGCGGTGTAGAAGCGGCCGTCCTCCTCCCGGGTGGCGGCGTGGTAGACGTTCACGCCAGCGAGGCCGCGGACTTCGTCGAGGCCGGAGATCTCGTCGCCCTCTGATGAGGACTCCGGGTAGCCCTCGGAGGCGAGCACGACGCACACGGCCTTGTCGGCGGACCATTCGATCTCGCGGCCTGCCAGATCGTCGTCCACGCATGCGCACACCAGCTCAAACAGGTCCGAGCCGAACCTGGGAAGGAGCACCTGCGTCTCCGGGTCCCCGAAGCGGCAGTTGAACTCCAGGGCTTTCGGACCTTCGTCGGTGACCATGACACCCGCGTACAGGAGCCCGGTGTAAGGCGTGCCGATCAAGGCGAGCTGGTGGACGGTGGGGGTGATGATCTCCTGCAGTATAGCCGCGTAGGTGACGGGCTCCATCCACCCGACCGGCGAGTAAGCCCCCATCCCCCCCGTGTTCGGCCCCTCGTCGCCGTCGAGGGCACGCTTGTAGTCCTGCGCGGGCAGGAACGGCAGGATGCTCCCTCGCCCGTCGGTGAGCGCGAACACCGAAACCTCCCGGCCCGTAAGGTGCTCCTCGATCACGATCCGCTCCCCCGCCGCCCCGAAAGCCCCCCCGAAAGCCGCCCTCACGGCGCCCTCGGCCTCCTCCCTCGAACGCGCGACCGTGACGCCCTTCCCCGCGGCGATCCCGTCCGCCTTGACGACGACCGGGAAGCCATCCCGCGTCAGCGAGCGCAGGTAGGCGAGCGCGGCGGCCTTCCGGTCGAACGCCTCGAATGGGGCGGTGGGGACGCCGGCGTGGCGCATGACCTCCTTGGCGAAGACTTTGGAGCCCTCGATGCGGGCGGCGGCGCGCGTAGGGCCGAAAGTCTTCACGCCCGCCTCCCAGAACGCCTCCGAGATACCATCTATCAGCGGTGCCTCGGGACCGACGACGGCGAGATCTATGCCGTTGTCGCGGGCGAAGTCGCGCAGGGCCGTCAGGTCGTCGGCGGGGATGTCCGCCGTCCGGGCCAGCCGGGCGATGCCGGGGTTGCCGGGGGCGGCGAACAGCTCGGGGTGCTCGGGGCTCGCGGCCAGGGCCTCGACCAGGGCGTGTTCGCGCGCGCCGCCGCCGACCACCAGCACGCGCACGGCCCGCTAGACCCCTACCCGCTCGACTATCGCCTGGTCGCGCTCGGGGCCGACGCTGATCATGCGCAACGGCGCCCCGAGCTGCTCCTCGACGAACCCGACGAAGTCTCGCGCCTCCTCGGGCAACTCCTCCCGCCGCCGGCACCCCGTGACGTCCACGTCCCAGCCCGGGAGCGTCTCGTAGACCGGCTTCGCGTGGTGCAGGTCCGTCTGGCTCAGCGGAAGCCCGCCCGTCCATTCGCCGTCTACCTCATACCCCGTGCACACCTGAATCTCCTCGACCGCCGAGAGCACGTCGAGCATCGTCAGCGCGAGCGTGGTGACGCCGTTGAGGCGAGCCGAGTACCCCACGGCCACGAGGTCCAGCCACCCGCACCGCCGCGGCCGTCCCGTCGTCGCCCCGTACTCGTGCCCCACCCGCCGCAGGGTCTCCCCGGTCTCGTCGAAGAGTTCCGTCGGGAACGGCCCGTCCCCCACCCGGGTCGTGTACGCCTTCGTCACGCCCACGACCTCGCCGAGCAGGCCGGGCGGTATCCCGGCCCCCACGCACGCCCCGCCCGCCGACGGATTCGAGGACGTCACGAACGGGTAGGTGCCGAAGTCGTTGTCCAGGAGCGTCGCCTGCGCTCCCTCCAGGAGGACCTCCTCGTCCCGGTAGAGCGCATCCCGTAACAGCGCACCCGTGTCGGCCATCATCGGCTCGAGGAGTTCCTGGAAGGAGAGGAGGTACTCGGCCAGCTCGTCGGGGTCGAAGGGTTCTTCGCCGTAGACGTTCGTAAATAGAGCGTTCTTCTCGCGCAGGGCGCCCTTGAGCTTCTGGCGCAAGATGCCGTCGTCGAAGACGTCCTGCACCCGGAGCCCCACCCTCGCCACCTTGTCCTCGTAGGCCGGACCGATGCCGCGGTTGGTCGTGCCGATCTTCGCTTTTCCGAGGACCTTCTCGCGGTGTCCGTCCAGGCGGATGTGGTACGGCAGGATCAGGTGCGCCCGCCCGTCCACCTTCAGGCGACTCTTGACCTCGATCCCGCGCTCCTCCAACTCCTCGACCTCCTGGGCGAGGACCTCGGGGTTGACCACGACGCCGTTACCGATGGTGCAGATGACCCCTTCGCGCACGATGCCCGAGGGGATCAGGTGAACGACGAACTCCTCTTTCCCGACCCGGATGGTGTGCCCGGCGTTGTTTCCGCCCGAGTAGCGCGCCACGTAACGCGCCTCCCTGGCCATCGCGTCGCATACCCGCCCCTTCCCCTCGTCGCCCCAGGCAAGCCCCAACACTACCGTCGCGCTCAAATGGAGACCTTTCGGATCTGGTAATCGGGTAAGGAGCGCCAGCGGCGGGAGCGCACGGTACGTCGTGGAGCCTCGCATCCTGGCAGCACGGCTACAATGTAGCACAAGCGGGCCGCGTTTTGAATCGGCATTGGCCCCAGGGCATACCCTCAGGGCCTCACATGAGACGCGCTACTCGAAGAGGACTACCGGCTCAGCGTAGCGGCGGATGCGTCCCTTCTTGCAGGATCTCTCGACGAACTCGCGCAGTTCGGCGTTGCGCCGCTCGGGGTCGCCGCCGGCGAGGAGGCGCAGCGGGTAGCGGACGTTCAGGACGCGCTCCTCGACGACGAAGCGCGTGATCCCCGCCGGCAGCACTTCCCCGCGCTCGACGACCGTCGCGAACTCCGCGGGCGCGAACCGCCGGTACAGCAAGAGCGCCTCGCCCCGCGCGGGCTCGACCGCCGCTCCGGGCTCCACGCGGCGCACCACGGCGCCGCGCGGGTACACGTCCTGCAACGCCCGTAAAGCCCGCACCTCCTGCACGAGCCCCCCGTTCTCAGCCCGGACGTAGAGCCGCCTCCCGCCGTGGAAACGCGCCTCGACGAGGCAAGCCGAGTCCGGCTTCTCCGCCAACACCTCAACGCCCTGTACGGAGCGCAGAGCTTCTTCGAGGCCCGCCCAGGGGAGCAGGTGGGCCCAGCTCCCGGCGCTCTCGGGGAGCCCGACGAGTTGGACGAGGGCGAACGTGCAGTCAAGCTCGGCGAGGGCGCGGACCCGGTGGGCGCCATCGAGGACGAAGTGGCGGACGCCCCGGTGGTCTTCGGGCAGGGGAGCAACGATGATGGGGTTGCGTTGCACCGCTTCGTCGCGCACCTCGTCGCGCACGCGGGCGAGGCGGGCCTCGTCGTGGGCCTCGTGCAGCATCAGGCGCGCCAACTCGACGACGCGCAGGTCATTCAGCGCGGGGATCACGACGGACGGTAAGGTGGGCTCGGCGGGGACGCCTTCACCGTGAAGCGCCGGCGGCCCCTTACGAGTCGCCCCCGGAGCGGCTGAAGAGGAAGTCGAGGAGCACGAACCCACCGAAGAAGAACGCGGCGATCATGACGAAGAACCCCAGGATGCCCAAGAGCAGATAGATCGTGTCCAATTTCGACTCTAGCCTTTCGTCGCGCTCTCGAACCAAGAGTCGGGACGGCCGGATTCGAACCGGCGACCACTCGGCCCCCAGCCGAGTGCGCTACCAGACTGCGCCACGTCCCGACGCATCGCGTACATCTTACCAGATGGTACGCTGGGGTGACCATCGGGTC
>JADDPV010000072.1 GCA_016781705.1 Rubrobacter sp. | reverse complement strand
CTCGCTGATGTCCGGCTAACTGCCGCCGGATAAGTTCGCCGCGTAGAGAGCTTTCGTAAAGAAAGGAGTTGCGGCTTATGCGGGGAAGGTGCCTGATCCTGGACTGCGCGGCCTGTGATAAGGGGGCGATCCGGAGCGGGGAAGCGATACGGAAGTTCTGCGGGGACCTGGTCGAGTCCATCGGGATGGTGGCGTACGGGAAGCCGTTGGTGGAGCACTTCGCGACGCACGTGCCCGAGGCTGCCGGCTACTCCCTGGTGCAGCTCATCGAGACCTCCGCGATCACGGGTCACTTCTGCGACGCGAGCGGGGACACCTACGTAAACGTCTTCTCCTGCAAGGACTTCGACCCCGGGGTTGCCATCGCGGTGGTCCGAAAGCACTTCCGGCCCGACAACATCCGGTGCGTGGATCTGCCCAGGGACGCTCGCGCAGATCACCTCGCCCCGAGGCGAGCGGGTTAGGGGCCGTCGTCGTGGTCGCCTTCCTCTTCGGGATGGCGACGGCCTTCCCGGTCGGGGTAAAGAGCTTCGTGGTGATGGACCAGGGGCTGCGCTTCGGCTACCCGCGGGTGCTGGTGAGTATCGTCACTGCGAGCCTGTGCGACAGCCTGCTCGTCGTGCTCGGGGCGGCGAGGGCCTCGGCGCTCCTCAGGGCGCCGGGCAACGAGGGGTTCCTGATCTCCGTCGGCGCCCTGTTCTTCCTGGTCGTCGGGGTGATGACGCTCCGCGGGTGCGTGGAGGGCGAAGAACTCGAGAGCCGCGCCCGCCCCGGCGCGATGATCGCCCAGACGGCCGGCGTCTCGCTGTTCAACCTCCACGCCGTCTTCGAGACGGTCGGCCTGATCGGGGGCGCCATAGCCCTGCAGGCGGCAGAGGACCGATTCGTGTTCGCGGCGGGCTCGAAAAGCGCTTCGTGGGTGTGGTTGGTGGCGATAGGTTTCGGGGCTTCGTTGCTGCGGGCGCGGTTGACGCCGCCGGTGAGGCTGTGGACGCGACGCGCCTCCGGCGGGCTGATGCTCGTCTTCGCGGGCGTCCTGGCGCTGGCGTGGGCATGACCCGTTGGCACGACGCCGCGAAGGCGGGCCGCCGTCGCCCTGGCGAGCGACCCGCCAACAACGGGGCCCTGACGGCAGGCTTCGGTCGAAGCCAGGGTCCTCCCATCGCTATTAGCGTCGGTGAGGCCACCAACCTCGACGCAAGCAGGGTACGCCGCGGCGGTTCCAGCGCGGCGCACAACACCTGCCCCTTTCGGACCCATGCCCGGGTGGTTATTGTCTCCCCCCGTCCGCGGGGCCCGCGAAAGGCGTCACGTTCTGGTCGCTCAGATCCCCGGACTGAGCATTATGGAAGAGCAAAGACCGCATCGAACAAGAGGAGGAGCCGATGGCGTCCCAAGACCACCACTGCAGCGTCGCCTGTCCATACCGCGAGGCGGGCGTGGTGCGACGCGGAGGCCTCTCCCTGGCTCGCTGCGGCGGATGCGGGGGGAGATCTGAGGGGAGCTTATGGAGACCTTGCTCCGGACACAGACGCTCGCAGGCGTGCTCGGCAGGCACGCCTGCGAGTGCGGCCACCCCGAGATGCCCTCCTGCCCGTCCTGCCGCGCGGAGATCTTGCTCCACGTTCGTCCCTGAAGGCGGCCAGGGAGACCCGGCGGCCTCACCCGACCGACAAACGGCCCGTGGGTGGAGTTTGGGCGGTGGTCTCGTAAGGTTGTGTTTGCTGCCTGGGCTTCTGTGGGAACCCTCCCCGGTGTAGACTTGTGCGACGCGTGACCAGAGGAGCTTCGGCGATGCCCGGCGGAGCCTTATACTGGGGAGGGACGATGGAGATAGGGATCTACGGTTTGGGCAGGATGGGCGCCAACATGGTCCGGCGCCTGGTTCGGAGCGGGGATCACCGCGTAGTAGCGGGGAACCGCTCGCCGGGCCCGGTGGACGGGGCGGTCGAGGACGGTGCCGAGGGCGCCTACTCGATGGAGGAGCTCGTAGAGAAACTCAGTCCGCCGCGCGCGATCTGGACGATGGTCCCCGCCGGCGACGTGACCGAACAGGCCCTCCTCAAGTTCGCCGACATGATGGACGAGAACGACGTCCTCATAGACGGCGGCAACTCGTACTTCCGCGACTCCATCCGCCGCGCCGAAATGCTCAAGGAGAGGGGCCTGCGCTTCCTCGACGCGGGCACGTCGGGGGGCATATGGGGTCTCGAGGTCGGCTACTGTCTCATGGTCGGCGGCGACGCGAGCGCCTACGAGCACGTCGAGCCCGCGCTCAAGACGCTCGCCCCGGAGAACGGCTACGCCTACCTCGGGGACGCGGGGGCGGGCCACTTCACCAAGATGGTCCACAACGGCGTCGAGTACGGGATGATGCAGTCCTACGCCGAGGGGTTCGAGATCCTGGAGAAGAGCCAGTACGACTTCGACCTGCGCGCCATCTCCAACCTGTGGAACCAGGGGAGCGTGGTCCGCAGCTGGCTCCTCGAGCTCGCCGAGAGCGCCTTCGAGAAGGAAGGCAAGCTGGAGAGCATCCGCGGCTACGCCGAGGACTCCGGCGAGGGACGGTGGACGATAATCGAGGCCATAAACGAGGACGTACCCGCCGCGACCATCGCCGGCTCGCTCTTCGCCCGGTTCGCCTCCCGCCAGGACGAATCCTTCGCCATGAAGGTCATCGCGGCCCTGCGCGGCGAGTTCGGCGGACACGCCATACAGGAGTCGTCCACCAAGTACCCGGAGCAGCGGTAGGAGGCCGCCGGTGACCCAGACACAGGCCAAAGCACGCACCCTGCCGGACGTCCTCAAAGACGAGGCGCGCCTGCCATCCATTCCGGAGCCCGCGGTTATCGTGATCTTCGGTGCCTCCGGCGACCTGACCGCTCGCAAGCTCGTCCCCGCCCTCTACGACCTCGCGCAGGGCCGCCGCCTGCCGATGCAGTTCGCCATCGTCGGCCTCTCGCGCACGGAGATGAGCCACGACGAGTTCCGTGAGAGGTTGCGCGAGGCCCTGGAAAAGCACCGCTCCGGCCGCTTCAGCGACGACGTGTGGGAGTCTTTCTCCAGGGGCATCTTCTACCTGTCCGGAGACTCGAAGAAGCCCGAGACGTATCGGGAGCTAAAGGGCTTCCTCGGGGAGCTCGACGAGGAGCGCAAGACGCGGGGCAACCGCATCTTCTACCTCTCCGCGTCGCCCAGCCTCTTCTCCACCATCGTCGAACGGCTCGGCGAGGCGGGGATGAACGAAGGGGAGGAGGGCGGGTACGCCCGACTCGTGATCGAGAAGCCGTTCGGGCGGGACCTCGCGAGCGCGAAGGAGCTCAACGCCGACATCCAACGCTACTTCGAGGAAGGCCAGATCTACCGCATAGACCATTACCTGGGCAAAGAGACCGTCCAGAATATCCTGGCCCTGCGGTTCTCCAACGGCATCTTCGAGCCGGTATGGAACCAGCACTACGTGGACCACGTCCAGATAACGGTCGCCGAAGACCTCGGCGTCGGCACGCGCGGCGCCTTCTACGAGGAGGCGGGCGCCTTACGCGACATCGTCCAGAACCACGTGATGCAGGTCCTGTGCCTGACGGCGATGGAGCCGCCGGTTGCCTTCGACGCCGAGTCGGTGCGCGAGGAGAAGGTGAAGGTCCTCAAGGCCGCGCGGCCCATCCCGGAGGGCGAGGTCGACCAGTACGCCGTGCGCGGTCAGTACGCCTCCGGCTGGGTGTGGGGCGAGGAGGTCGACGGGTACCGCGAGGAGGAGAAGGTCGCCCCCGACTCGACGACGGAGACCTATGTGGCGCTCAAAGTGTTCGTGGACAACTGGCGCTGGGCCGGGACGCCCTTCTACATCAGGACGGGCAAGAGGCTGCCCAAGAAGGCGACGGAGATCGCCATACAGTTCCACCCCACGCCGCACACGCCGTTCACCCGCGAGGGGACCGAAGGGCTGGAGCCCAACGTGCTCGTCGTGCGCGTCCAGCCCGAGGAGGGCATCTCGCTGAAGATCGGGGCGAAGGTCCCCGGCTCTGGGTTCCAGGTCAGCTCAGTGAACATGGACCTCGTGTACGGCACGGCCTTCCTGGAGGAAGCCCCGGACGCTTACCAGCGCCTCCTTTTGGACCTGATGCTCGGCGACCCGACGCTGTTCATCCGCGCGGACGAGGCCGAAGGCGCGTGGCGGATCCTGGAGCCCGTGATGCGCGCCTGGTCCGGGGAGCGCGAGATCCCCTCGTACCCGGCGGGGACGTGGGGGCCTGAAGAGGCCGACGAGCTTTTGAGGCGCGACGGGCGGAGATGGCGGAGGCCGTGATGGAGGGCTATCGGCAAAGTACCGTTTCCGGCGGCGTCTGCGCGCGAGAGACGCTGCCCCCGGCGGCGTATAGCGAAAGCGCTTTGGAGCTCTCCTCGTTTGGGTTCGCGGTGCCGGGTGGCGGCGAGCGACGTACTCGAGAGCCGAAGGCCGACGAGCCGATGGGGCGTTGCGGGCAGGGGGGGCGGCCGTGATCGGGGAGAGCCGTTCCGCCCCTCGCGGCGGCGCGATGAGCGTTGAGGAGATAGAGCGCGAGCTCGCCCGGCTGCGCGCGAACGAGGACGGGACGTTAAGCCTGCGGGCCAGCGTCCTCAACCTGATCGTGGTGACCGACGAGGGATCCGCCGAAGACGTGACGAGGAGCGTCTCGGAGCTGGCCGGCCGCTACCCCTCGCGGGCGATAGTCCTGATCTGCGATCCCGGTGAGAGCGAGACGCGCCTGGACATAGGGCTCTCTGCGTTCTGCAACATCCGGGGCGGGACCGGCGGAACGCAGGTCTGCGCCGAGCAGGTGACGGTCCACGCCGAAGGCCCCCCCGCACACCACCTCGAGAGCCTCGCCGGCCCACTCCTCATCCCGGACCTCCCCACCTTCCTCTGGTACCCGGGCCACTTCTCCCCCCGCTCGCCGGAGTTCGCCGCGATGGCGACCCTGGTCGACAGGGTCATCCTGGACTCGGCCGCCTCGCGGGACGCCGAAGTCTCGTTGGGGGAGCTGGCCGGCTTGATCGGGGAGGAGGGGACACCGGCCGTCGGCGACCTTCAGTGGGTCGCGCTCTCGCCCTGGCGCACGCTGCTGGCGGAGCTGTTCGGTTCCCCGGAGCGGGCCGGGGCGCTAGACGAGGTCTACAGGGTCGAGGTCCTGTACGGCCCGGGCGGTGAGAGCCGGGCGCACCTGCTCGTCGGCTGGCTCGCCACCACGCTGGGCTGGAGGCTGCGCGCCGCCACCCGCCTCGGCGCGAGGGCGGGCGGGGGACACAGATTACACTTCCTCGGTCCCGTCGGGGAGGTGATCGTGGCGATGGACCCCAACTCGCCCGACGCGAAGCTCAGGCGGGTGCGCCTGTACTCCGAGGAGCTCAGCTTCCAGGTCTCGCGCCACCGGGAGCTGCGCGAGGCCCGCGCCACCGTGATGCGGGGCGAAGACCTGATCGGCGAACGCACGGTCCACCTCGGCACCTTCGACCTCGGGGTTCTCGTCGGCGAGGAGCTGCGCTACCGCGGCCGCGACGAGGTCTACGAGGCCGCCCTGATAACCGCCGCGAGGATACTGTCCCGTTGACCCCGACCGTCAATGTCCACCAAGATACCCGGGAACTCGCCGAAGCCGCCGCCCGCTTGTTCGTCGAAGAAGGCCGAAGAGCTATAGAAGCGTCCGGTCGCTTCACCGTCGCGCTCGCCGGGGGCTCTACTCCAAAGACGACCTACGAGGTGCTCGCCCGCGAGCACGGCCAAGCGCGGGATGGATTAGACTGGAGCCAAATCCACTTCTTCTTCGGCGACGAGCGCACCGTCCCCCCGGACAGCGAGGACTCGAATTACCGCATGGCTCGCGAGGCGCTGCTGGACCGCGTGCGGGTGGGCTCCGTGTACCGGATGCGCGGGGAGCTCCCGCCGCCCGAGGCCGCCTCGCTCTACGAGGAGGAGTTGAAAGGGTTCTTCGGCGGCACGCCTCGCTTCGACCTGGTGCTGCTCGGGATCGGCGACGACGGTCACACCGCGAGCCTCTTCCCCCGCACCCCCGCGCTCGGCGTGCAGGACCGCCTCGTCGTCGAGAACCCGGTCGAGAAACTTAAGACGACGCGCCTGACGCTCACCGCCCCGGCGATAAACGCCGCGCGGAAGGTCGTCTTCCTGGTCGCCGGCGAGGGGAAGGCCGAGACCCTCGAGGAGATCCTCAGGGGGAACGCCGACCCGCTCGATTACCCGGCGAAGCTGATACAGCCCGCCGGCGGCGCCCTGTGGATGGTGGATCGTGCCGCGGCGAGCCTGCTTGGCTGAGGGCCGCAGCGTAAGCCCGGTGTCCAGGCGAGTCTCTCAAAGGTGACGGGCCGGCCGTATGGATGACGTGAAAGCAGCTGAAGAGCGGTAAAGCGCAGCAGCCCGGCCGACCCGTCTACAAAGCATTCTACGGTAAATTGGGGCGCCTGGATCACCCCTTAGCCCTCGAGAGCCAAAATCCGTGAGACCTCGCAGCTTTACCGGGCGTTGGTGTGCAAAGGACGGTTCTTCATGCCGCGGCCGGGCTCCGCCGGCCCGGAAACTCACGGCATCGTTCACGAGAGGTGGTTCACCGCATCGGCGATCAAAAAAAACGTTTGAGCAGCCCGATCGCGCCTTGCTTCCAGGGCACCCGGTGCGAGACGCCCGAGGCTTTCTCGAACCTCTCGCGATTCTCTACGTACCACCGGTAGTTCCTCAACAGTGCGTCCTGGTTCGAATGCCTGGGCTCGAAGCCGAGCTCTCTCTCGGCCTTCTCGGTGGAGACGAAAGAGTCTTTGGAGGCTGTCTCGTAGACCCACTTGTACAGCGGCGAGAGCTTGAGGGCGTCGAGCAGCCGCAGGCCCCAGATCGCGGGCGCCGCCGGGAAGCCGACGACCTTCTTGCCGTGACCGGCCTGGTCGAGGACCGCCTGGTAGTCCTCCTTCATCGTCGCGAACTCCGCAGCGCCGATGTTGAACGTGTCGTTGACCTTCTCCTCGGGGAGCGTGAGGCATAAGTAGATGGCCTCGCACAGGTCCTCGACGTCGAGGAGCTGGTAGCGGTTGTTGCCTGTCCCGATCATGGGGAAGTTGTGCCCGGTGTACGCCCAGTCGTAGAGGAGCGCGAACACCCCGAGCCGCTCCGGCCCGACGAAGGACTTGGGCCGTATGACCGGCACGACGAGTCCCCTCGCCCGGTACTCCAGGCACACCATCTCGGCCTGTATCTTCGCCTGCCCATAGGGCCCGACGCCCTCCAGCCGGTCGGTCTCGTGGAGGGGGTGGTGGTCCGGGATGCCGTAGACGGCCGTGGAGGAGACGTGGACTACTCGCTCCACCCCGTGTCGCATGGCCGCGTCGAGCACGTTGCGCGTCCCCTCGACGTCCGTGGTGTGGATGTCCTCCGCCGAGTACAGGGGCAGCGCCGCCGCCGTGTGCACCACGAGGTCAGCCCCCTCCATCGCCCGGTCCACGGCCCCCTTATCGCGGATATCGCCCTTTATGATCTCCACCCGGTCGCGCTCCGGGTAGTCGAACTCCTCGACGTCCAGGGAGGCCACGGAGTAATCCCGTTCCAGGAGGTGACGGACGAGGTTGATCCCCAAGAACCCCGCCCCGCCGGTGATGAGAACTCTCTGTCGGTCCATGAAAAAGGTGTCTCCTTGTGCATGCTAACGGTCGTGAGCGTCGAATTGTAGCATGCAAAGCACACCGCTCGTAAACGCTTGTTCTTCTTCCGGCGTGCGTGCTTGGCGGGGTACCCGCGCCGTTCGGATAATAGAGGCGTTGTGAGGTTCACGGGTACCGCGTTGAACAAGAGTCTCCCTGGGGGCGTCGTCCTGCACAACAGCGCCGCCGCCGACAAGCTAACGAGCCTCAGCGAGAACGGCGGGTTGAACTTCTGGATCGGGCACTGCGACGTCCGCAAAGTAACGACCGTCGACCCCGCCCAGAACGTTGCCTTCAGCTTCGCGAACCCTGTCTGGCTGCATCTGGATAGGGAAGGTTCCTACAATTTTGTAGGGCGCGCCGTGTGGGACCAGGTGTTCTTTTCTACGGCTTGGGCCTGGAGTGCATCAGGAGAGGCGAGTTCGGCCACGTCCGCCTCCTGGCCCGCAGCGTGCTGGACATGACCGCCACGACTATCCTCTGGCCTCAGTCGAACAACAAGAGCGGTCAGGTGGCGTCTTTCAGGCTAGCAACACGGCGTACTCCTTCCTGCTGCTCTTGATCATGATCGGCTCGCTCTTCCTCGTCCGCCGGAGGCGCGCGGCCATCCGTCCGTCGGGGGAGCTGATCTTGCTGGCGCACCTCGCCTGCGTGGTGCTGGTGGCCGTCGTCTTCTTCGGAGAGCCTCGCCTTCGCAGCTTCTACGACGTGTTCGGCCTGGCCCTGCTGGCGGCGCTCGTCACCGGCCGGTTCGGCCTGGACGCCGCCGTCGCGCCCGGCGGCCATCAAGAGAGCCCGAAGGACCGAGGACCCACCTCGCCCGCTGCGACCTCGCTCCTCGACGCCGGCCCCCGAACGCCGTCCCAGGACCGAGAGAAGAAGGCCGAGCCGGAGGCCGAAGCGCACGCTAGGGCCAGCGTCGGGGCAGATCCCAGCTCCTCCACCTCTCTCCTGTGGCGGGCCCGAAAGGAAGCTCGCGCCAAATTGGGCGTCTTCGCGGCGTCGTCCGCGTGAGCCCGCCCGCTCGCGTGCCTTCTTCTGACGGCGCGTCTTGACGGCGTGGCTGCATCCTTCATAATGTGCCTCGTGAGTGAGGGGCGCAAGGGATCTTCGGCCGACAGTAGTTGGGCGCGCGAGAAGGCTGCGGAGGTCTTGGGCGCGGACCTGCGCTCGCTGGCGGTGTTTCGCATCGTGCTGGCTGGGTTGGTGCTCGCCGACCTCTTTGACCGGGCTGCCGACCTGACTGCCCACTACACCGACGCGGGGATCCTGCCGCGCATCGCCGTCGCGTCGGCGCCGAACCCGCAGCTCTTCCCCGAGTCGGCGGCGTCGGCGAGCCCCTGGGCGCTCTCGCTGAGCTCGTTGAGCGGCGGAGGCGTCTTCCAGGCGCTGCTGTTCGTCGTCGCGACCGTCGCGGCGGCGGCGCTGCTCGTCGGCTACCAGACGAGGGCGGCGAACGTCGTCGTGTGGGTCCTGATGCTCTCGATCCAGCACCGCAACCCGCTGGTGCTCGGCTCCGGTGACGACCTGCTGCGCATGCTGCTCTTCTGGGGGATGCTCCTGCCGCTCGGGGCGGTCTGGTCGGTGGACCGCGCGGTCGAGCGCGAGACCGAGACGTCGCCGCGGCGGCGGTCGTACCCCATGCGGTACTTCTCGCTGGCGACGGTCGGCCTGTTCATGCAGATCGCGTTCGTGTACTGGTTCACCGCGATCCTCAAGTCGGGCGATGCGTGGCGCACCGACTTCACCGCTCTCTACTACGCCCTGAGCCTGGACAACATCGCCCGGCCGCTCGGCGAGGTCCTGCTCGGCTTCCCCACGCTGCTGACGACGATGACGGTGGGCACGTACCTGCTCGAGATCCTCGGCCCCTTCCTCCTGCTCTGCCCTTTCTTCACCGGGCCGGTCAGGACCGCGGCCGTGGCCGCCTTCATGGGGCTGCACTTCGGGATCCTCTCCACCATGGACATCGGCATCTTCCCCTTCATAAGCGCCCTGTGCATGGTCTGCTTCCTCCCGGGATGGTTCTGGGATACGGCCCTCCCCAGGCTTCGCGCCGCCCTGCCCGCGCGACCTTGCCGGCGAGGCCGCCGGCAAGGTCGCGCGCCGTCTGCGGAGAGCGGCACGGAGCCGGCTCGACCCCCTCTGGTCCTCCCCCGTGGCGCGGCTGGCCGCCGGCCGCCCCGACGATGGCTCGGAGACGCCGGAACGGCCGGCGGCGTTGCGGGCGTCGTTTGCGATCGACCTGATCGCCGCCGTCTCGCTGGTCTACATCCTGTTCTGGAACCTGACGACGGTCTCCTCGTTCGCCATGCCGGCGGGCTCCACGCCTCTGGGGCTCGTTTTGGGATTCGACCAGAGCTGGCGCATGTTCTCCCCCAGCCCGCCCGTGGACGACGGCTGGTACGTCATCCCCGGCGAGCTCGAGGGCGGGGGGCAGGTGGATCTCATGAGCGTCGTGCGCGAGGACCTCGACCCGCCCGAAGGGGTGTCGTGGGAGAAGCCCGAGAACGTCGCCTACACTGACAACAACGAGCACTGGCGCAAGTACCTAGAGGCGATCGGACAGGTCGAACACGCCCACCAGCGGGCCTACTTCGCCGGGTACCTGTGCAGAGCCTGGAACGGCAGCCACGGGGGCGAAGAGCGGCTGAAGAGGCTGGAGATCGCGTTCGTGCGCGAGAAGACCCTGCCCGACTACCGACCCCCCAAACACGAGAAGGTGCTCCTGTGGAAGCAGGGGTGTCCCCCCGGACGGCCACCGGGGTCAGGCCCGACTTAAAGGGAAACACCACGCCAGCGCGCCGCCGGCGGTTAGCCGCCCTGGGCCAGTATTTCTTCCAGCTCGCCCTTAACCTCGCGCAGGACCTCCTCGGGCGGCGCCTCGCCCCATAAGGACCACGCGAACCCGTCGGCCATGCGCAGGGACACGTCCGAGTAGAATGGCGAGACCGGGCGCGGCCGGGTATTCCTTATCGTCTCCTGCCCCAACTCCGCAACTCGGACCTTCTCCAGGACCTCGGTATCCTCGTACAGCGCCTGGCGCGTCGGGAGCACCGACCCCTCGACGGCCCGGAACTTCTGCTGCTCGGGGGCGCTCATGAAGTGTATGAACTCGTAGGCGGCGTCCGCGTTCTCCGAGTTGGCGTTCAGGAAGAGGTTCCAGCCGCCCAACGAGCTGTAGCTCCGCAGGCCCGCCTCGGCGACCGGCAGGGCGGAGACCCCGATGGTCTCCTGGTCTATCCTCGGCTCCGCCGGGTCCGAGGCCAGCGCGTACATCCGGGGCACGTTGCGCATGAAAACGGCGTCGCCGCTCGGGAAGATCGTCGCCCACTCCTGCTCCTTATACTGGCTCACGCCCTCCGGTGCGATCCCGTCCGCCACCATGCTCCGCTCTACCGCGAGGCCCCGCACCGCCTCCGGGCTGTCTATGACGACGCGGTCCCCGTCGAGCACGTCGCCGCCGGAGGTCCAGATGTACTCCAGGCCGTCGACGACACCTCCCTCGTAGTGCGCCCCCTGGAAGACGTAGCGCGTGTCTTCGCCCTCCCGCACCGCGCGCCTGCTCCTTGAGCTCGTCCCAAGTCCCGGGCGGCTCGGAGAAGACGGCGCCCGCTCGAGGAGGTCGCGGCGGTAGTAGAGCATACCGGCGTCGGTGTACCAGGGGACGCCGTAGATCGCGCCGTCGTAGGTGTTCGCCTCGATGGTCGCCGGGAGGAACACCCCTCGCTCCTCCTGCGTGAATCGGTCGGAGAGGCCGGCGATTGTAGCCGTTGGCGGCGAACTGGGCCAGCCAGATAGCGTCGCCCCGATCACGTCCATGCTGTTCTCGCCGCTCTGGAACTCGGTGTTGAGCTGGTCGAAGTGCTGGTCGGAGTCGGCGGGCATCTCCCTGAGCCTGACCTGGAAGCCGCCCCCGTTCTCCTCGTTGAACCGGTCTATGAGCCGCTGCACGCTCCCCGTCGGGTCCGGGAAGAAGGAGAACACGACCTCCGAACCACCACCGCCGCAGCAGCAGCCGATGGCCCCCAGGAGTGCCGCCCCGGCGAGCCCCCGCCGGCCCCGATCTTCAGGGACTTGCGGCGGGAGATCCTCTGCGCCGGGACGGCGTGAACCCTCCATCCACCCGACGCCGGTGCTTCGCGCATAACGAAGTCCTCCTATTCTTCCGCCGCTTTCCCCGGTCAGGGATCATACGCGAAAAAGCGCGCCAGACGCTCGTAACATCCGTCGAGCAGCCCGAGCTCAACGCTCTCGTCGGGCTGGTGGGCCTGCGCCGGGAGCCCCGGGCCGAAGTTCGCGGCGGCCACGCCCCTCTCGGCGAACCGCGCCACGTCCGTCCACGCTTGCTTCGGCCGCACCGCGAGGTCGTCCCCCGAGCCGTCCCCGTCGAGAAAGCGTCGCAACAGGGGATGATTCAGGTCCACCGACCCACTCGGGGCGAAGTCCGCGACCTCGTACGAGGCGTTCGCCCCTTCGAGCAGCCCGTCGAAGACGCTCTTCACATGCTCCATGCCCCTGCCCGGCGCGAAGCGGTGGTTGACGTTCACCCAGAACTCGTCCGGCACGACGTTCTTCGCCCGACCGCCCCGCGCCACCGTCGGCGCGAGCACCTCATAGAAGGGCAAACCCTCCACCACGACCTCGCCGGCCGCCCGCCCGTGCAGCGCCGCGAGGAACCCTCCCGCCGCCGAGAGGGCGTTCTCCCCCTGCCACGGCCGTGCCGAGTGCGCCGGTTTCCCCCGGAACGTCACCTCCACCTGCGCCGTCCCCACACACCCGACCTCCAGCGCGTTCCCCGTCGGCTCCAGAACGAGCGCGAGGTCCGCCGCCTCTACGACCCGAGGAAACTTCTCGAAGACACTTTCGAGGCCGTTTTCGGCGTAGGGTCCCTCTTCGCGCTCGTAGAACACGAAGAGGGGTTCCGCCCAGGAGTTTTCCCAGTCGAAGCCTTCGAGGAGCGCGAGCATCACCGCGTCGCCGGCCTTCATGTCCGACGCTCCGCGGCCGTGGACGCGCTCCCCCTCCACCCGCACCGGCAGCCCCCCGGCGGGCTCCGGCACCGTGTCCAGATGCCCGGCGAGGACCACGCGGCTCCGGGAAGCGTCCGGGCCTTCGCGCTCGACGACGAGGTTGTTGGAGATTCGCTCGATCCGCCAGCCGGAGAGCTTCCCGATCCTCCTCTCCAGGTCGTCGCAGAGCTCCCTCTCTTCGCCGGTCACGCTCGGGTGCTCGAGGAAGAAGAGCAGGGCCTCGAGAAGCCGCTCCCGGAGGGGCTCGCCCCTCACACGCTCACCCCGAACTGCCGCAGGGCCTCGTTCAGGGAGGTTTTCTGGTCGGTGGAGGCGCGGCGCTCGCCGACGATGAGGGCGGTCTGCAGCTGGTAGGAGCCCGCCGGGAACTCCCTGGTGCGCGTGCCGGCCACGACCACGGAGCGCGCTGGCACGTGGCCTTTGTAGACTTTTTCCTCTTCACCGGTTACGTCCAAGATCTGGGTAGACGCCGTGAGGACCACGTTCGCCCCGAGCACGGCCTCCTTCTCCACCCGCACGCCCTCGACGACCACGCAGCGCGAGCCGACGAAAGCACCGTCTCCGATCACGACCGGCATCGCGCCCGGCGGCTCCAGGACACCGCCGATGCCGACGCCGCCGGCGAGGTGGACATTGCGGCCGATCTGGGCTCCGGAGCCGACCGTCGCCCAGGTGTCCACCATCGTGCCGCTGCCGACGTAGGCCCCGATGTTCACGTAGCCCGGCATCACGACCACGCCCGGCTCGACGAAGGCCCCGTAGCGCACCGTGCCGGGCGGGACCACGCGCACGCCCGCTTCGGCGAGGTTCTTTTTCGTGGGGATCTTGTCGTGGTACTCGAAGGGCCCGGCCTCGACCGTCTCCATCTTTGCGACGGCGAAGTACAGGTTGATCGCCTTCATGACCCACGCGTTCGAGCGCCACTCGCCGTCGTCTTTCTGGGCGACCCGCAACTCGCCCGAATCGAGCGCGGCGATCGTGTCGAAGACGGCCTGGCGGTGCTTCTCGTCTTCGAGGAGGCCCCGGTTCTCGAAGGCGGCTTCGATCTGTTCCTGCACTGCTACGCTCCCTCCGGTTTGGATCATTCGCCAGTTTAGCAGGAGGCCGCGCCGGTTCGGCGCCGCAACCCGCGGGTATACGGCGCGTATGTGAGTTCGAAGTAAAGACGACCCTGGAGGCAAAACCTTGAAGACTTTCGTGGTCTCGTTCGTTGTGGTCGTGTTACTGGTGGGCTGTGGTTTACAGGTCCCCGGCCAACAAAGCGACCAACCGCCCCCGATCTCGGCGGATCCGGCAGCGGCCCAGCAGTACCTGGATCAGGTGCGGCCGATCCTCGACAACACCGCCAGGGACGTGGTACGGGTCGCGGACATTAGCGTTCAGGTAGATGGAGGGAACGTCTCCGTCGGCGTGGACCCGAACGCCATCGAACAGGCCCGGCAGGAGACCCAACAAGGGTTCGACGAGCTGAAGGCGATCCAAACACCCCCGGGGCTGGAGCAGACCCACCAGAGGCTGGTGAGCGCCTACGAGGAGGCGTTGCCCGCCTTCGATAACCTCATCCAGGCTGTCCAGAGCGGGGACCCGGTCCGGATAGCCGAATCTGTGAGGACCGACCTGCCCAAGATCCAACGCCTGCTCAGCGAGATCGAAGCCGTCCGCCAGCAGCTCCAGCAAGCTGGGGGCTAGACGGCCGGAAACGAACGGAGGAGGGCCGGATGAGGCCGGCCCTCCTCCACAAAGATGCGCCACCGAAGCCGCCCTCGCTTACGGGGCCGGCCTCGTGCGCGAGGGTCTACTGGATCGGCCCCCGGTACATCATCTCGCCCGTCCTGCGCAAGACCTCCATCGTGTCCTCGGGGGTGAGCAGGGTGGTCGTCTTGATCGTCTTGAGGTGCCCGGCCGAGACGGCGGCCGCGACGGCCTTCTCGTCGAGGGCTTCGATGATGATCATGCCATCGTACTCGCCGAAGGTGAAGTAGAGGGAGCCTGCCGCCCACGCCCTCCGCCAGCCGGCTTATGGCCTCGCTCCTGTCCTCCGGGTTCCTCGCGAGCGCCGCCCAGGCCTCCGAGGTGTAGCTGAACTGCGACATGTAGAGGGGCTCGAGTTTAGCCATTACGCTGCGTAGCAGAGCGCATCGGTCAAGCCTTCCATGAAGGCCCGCGGGACTTTCAGCGTCTCGGTGTCCGCGGGTGACCCGCGAAAAGTCTGCTGCGCCCACAGCTCCTTGCGCACCAAGGCGAGCGCATCGGCAAAGTCGGCAAAGGTCGGATGACTCTTGTGGTACCAGGCCGCCCGCCCAAAGGCGCCCTCTACCTGTCTCATCTGGTGATGCGCGAACAACGTCACCAGCGAGAACAGCCCCAAGAGCGCCGGGGTCGTCGTCCTTCGGATCGCCAAATCCGACCACTGCCTTTGGGTCTCGAATCCGAGATGCCGACGCACCTCCTCCTGGAAGGTTACTTCCAGCTGCCAGCGCATCACGAACCAGGAGAGGATCTTCTGCGGATCAGCTCCAAGGTCGGTACACAGA